>NZ_CP172882.1:1707500-2007500 GCF_050529585.1 Enterococcus sp. DIV0876 | reverse complement strand
TTGATGGTGAAGGAAATGGGTGTGCCAAATATTTTAGCCAAAGCCCAAAATGAATACCATGCCCGAGTATTAGAGAAGCTTGGTGCGGATCGTGTGGTTCATCCAGAAAGAGATATGGGGATTCGAATCGCGCATAATTTGGTCTCCAAGAATATTTTGGACTATATCGAATTATCTGATGAATTCTCTTTGGCTGAGATTCGTGTCTCGAACCCAAGATTTTTCAACAAAACGTTACAAGATTTAAATTTTCGTCAAAAATATGGCTTGACTGTGGTGGCAATACGTCGTGGTCCAGGACAAGTCATCGTCTCGCCAGCAGCGGATGCGATCGTACGAGAAAATGACAATTTGCTGGTTATTGGTAATACGGATGATGTTGATATCCTTGATGAACACATGAATGATTAGGAGTGAAGAAAATGGAATTAACAGTGACCCCAGAAGCTTTGACTTGGTTCAAAAAAGAATTGGTTGTAGATGAAGGACGTGGTGTTCGCTTTTTCGGTAAAATTTATGGAAAAACGCAAGTCCATGATGGTTTCTCGGTTGGGATGTCAGTAGATAAACCTGAGCGGACAATTGTTGAAAAAAAGATTGACGATCTGTTATTTTTTATCGACGAAACAGATGAATGGTTCTTCAAAGGATATGATTTGGCGGTAGATTATGATGCCAAACTCGATGAACCGAGTTACGATTTTATAGAAACAAATAAATAAAATTTATGTTAAAATAAGTTTACATTTAGTATTTGTGTTGGCAGGAGATGAATAAATGTTATCGATAATTGTTCCATGTTTTAATGAAGAAGCAAGTATACCTCTTTTTTTTGCAGAGACGGAGAAAGTTAGACCGTTAGTAAACATGCCATTTGAGTATATTTTTGTTAATGACGGTTCTTCAGATCAGACACTCACGGTTTTACGTGATTTATTCAAAAAAAATCCAGAGAGTGTACGTTATTTGTCCTTTTCAAGAAATTTTGGTAAGGAAGCAGCATTATATGCAGGCTTGCAAGCAGCCAAAGGTGACTTTGTTACCGTGATGGATGCAGACCTGCAAGATCCTCCGACGCTTTTGCCGGAAATGTTTGAACGATTAAATCAAAAGCCTGAATTGGACTGTATAGGGACAAGAAGAGCGGATCGTAAGGGAGAACCTAAAATCCGAAGTTTTTTTTCAAATAACTTTTATCATGTCATTAATAAGATCGCCGATACGCAATTAGTCAATGGGGCTAGAGATTTTCGTTTAATGAGACGAAATATGGTTGATGCGGTCTTGCAATTATCGGAATATAACCGATTTTCTAAAGGAATCTTTAGTTGGGTTGGCTTTGAAACTGAATATATTGCGTATGATAATATTGAACGCGTGGCTGGAGAAACATCGTGGTCTTTCTGGAAATTATTCCAATATTCTATTGATGGCATTGTCAATTTTTCAGATACACCTTTGAATATTGCGTCATTCATCGGCGCATTTTCTTGTCTTGGATCCGGGATTGCGATGATTTTTATCATCATTCGTACATTTCTATTGGGGGATCCAACCACGGGCTGGCCTTCCATGGTGAGTATCGTCTTATTCGTAGGCGGGTTACAATTGCTTTGCTTGGGGATTATTGGTAAGTATATTGGCAAGATATTTTTGGAAACAAAACATCGACCACTGTATTTTTTGAAAGAAACAGAACAAGATCAAAAGGATCGCACATAAAAAGAAGGTCTATCAGATGTTGGTTTGATAGACCTTCTTTTCATTTAATATCCTTTGGATAAATCAATTTCATTTTTAGTCAGGGTTTCTTGTTTAACGAAAGAAGCCAAATTTTCCAGGAATATTTCCATGAAAGCTTTTTGGAAGTGTGGTGTATGCCCGGAAATATGCGGAGTGATCAATAGGTTATCGACAGACCACAAGGGATCATTGTTCGGCAATGGTTCTTCTTCAAAGACGTCTAATGCTGCAAATGCAAACTGTTTAGCCTTTAATGATTCCGCAAGGGCTTTGGTATCTACACTAGGTCCACGACCAACATTGTAAAATGAGGCAGTGGCCTTTAATTGATCAAAGAAGTCTTGGTTGTACAGGTGAGTCGTTTCTTTTGTTAGTGGTAAAATATTGATAACATAATCAGCTAAACGCGATTGTGCAAACAAGTCGTTGAGGGCATACGTTTCAGTGAAGCCATCAACTGGATGACCGCTTGTATTGATGCCAATCGGCTGAACACCGAAAAATGTCAGGGCTTTGGCTAATTGTTGGCCAATTTGGCCGGTGCCAACAATCAAAATCCGTTTGTCCGCTAACGTTGCATAAGGAATGTCGTCTGGTGCCCATTTGTGCTGCTGTTGTAAATGGATCGCTTCAAAAATGCCACGATTCTCCATAAAGAGTAATGCAAGCAAATGGTCAGTGATCGACTGGGCATGGATGCCGCTGCCGTTTGAAACGAGGATCTGACGCTGTGCAAATGAAGCTAAGGGCAAAGTATCGACACCCGCTGAGATGGCTTGCACCCACTTCAAATTGCTTTCTTCAGTCAATAAATGTTTTTCCCAAGCAGACTTCCAGCCAATCGTTATGACTACTTGTGACCAGTTGATTGATTGTTGTCCATCATCGACAACGAATTGATAGTCGGGTACGATTGATTCGATTTGTTGATAAAACGTTTCTTTAAATGTTCTCGTTGCTAAAATTATTTTAGTCATCATCATTCCTCCTGTTTTAAGTGTATCAGACAAGCCCAAAAAAACCATGTCCAAAAGTTTGAACATGGTCCTCTTTAATGATTCATATCTAGTTTAGGTGTATTTTTAACACCTTGTGTAAACAAAAATAAAGAAGCAAACAAAATGAAGGTTGAGCTATCAAAAGATGGCAGAATGAGTTGAACAAATACACTCATTAAACTGGGAAGTGCCGCACTTACGATCAGGATCTTTAGATTTTCAAAAAAAGTAAACGGAAATAATTTTAATTTGGTGTAAATTGTGGCAATAAACGTGCCCATTAGTAATGTGATGAGCAAATTAAGAAATGTTGGATATAGTGCAACGATAAAGACAACGATTTTGATCAGCCAAGGAATCGAGCGATTCGACAGAGCCTCTCTAATGGCAGTGCCATTGATATTTTTCAACGCTGGCTCACTATAATCAAAATCAAGCTGATTTGAGTCCAGAAGTGAGTTAGAGAGTCCAGAAGCAGGCATGTGGATGATCAGTTGATCTTTCAACAAACCAACAGCGATCGTTGAACCTGTGACATCTGCAGCAATATCAGCTGCATTACGTTTGCCTTGCGGGTCAAAGGTGAAGATAATTGAATTGGTTTGATAAATAAATCCTTCTGCATCATCAGCTGTATGTAATTGACCATCAACGATGGTAAAATCAGGAATGGTTTGGGCAATTTCTTGACTGTCAGCCTGTACATCTCGAAAAATATCAATCACTTGAAGGGTTGTCGGGATGGCCAATAGCAGTGTCGCCCCAAGCAAAATAGTGATCACTTTTGAAAAGTCTGCTTTACTGACAAATTTTAGGTGGGGAATATGCAAAAAGGCAGCTTTTAAAATTTGTGTGAATGTCATATATTGAATAACTCCTTTGTGGTATAACTAGAGTAATTGTAACGAAGGCACAAGCAGATTACAAGGCATTCACAGAAAAACATGAGAATTGAAATTATCATAGGAGGAACACAGTACGTATGCAAAAATATGATGAACTAAAACAGTTATTGAAAGAGAAAAAAATGTGGGAACCACTCACTTACTTATTTTTTGGCGGCTTGACAACAGTTGTTAATATCGTCGTTTACCTATTATGTCGCAATTTTTTTGGTCTTTATTATCAATTGGCCAATGTTATTTCTTGGGCGGTATCCGTTTTATTTGCTTATTTCACAAATAAAATATGGGTATTCGAAGCCAAAAACACAAATCGGCAAGAAGCATGGACATCCTTTGCTAAGTTTATTTTTTTCAGGGTTCTTTCATTGGGGCTTGATATGTTGTGTATGTATATCATGATTTCTGTGCTAACGACTGGTGATTTTTTAGCTAAAATCGTGACTCAAATCGTAGTTGTATTAGCAAATTATCTTTTCAGCAAGTTTTGGGTCTTTGGCGACAATCGACAATAGAGTAGAGAAAAAGTAAGCATATTTTTTGAACAAAGGCCCATTCTCTGATAATGTTACTTATGTAAACATTATCATTGAGGAGGAATTTTTTTATGACTTACACTTTACCAGATTTACCTTATGCATATGATGCACTAGAACCATATATCGATGAAGAAACGATGCATTTGCATCATGATAAACACCATAATACTTATGTGACCAATTTAAATGCAGCGATTGAAAAACATCCTGAATTAGGCGAAAAATCAGTAGAAGATTTGTTAAAAGATTTTTCTTCTATTCCTGAAGATATTCAAACAGCGGTTCGCAACAACGGTGGCGGACATGCCAACCACACATTTTTCTGGGAAATTTTAGGTCCAAATGCTGGTGGCGAACCAACAGGTGCGATCAAAGATGCGATCGAAGAAACGTTTGGCAGCTTTGATGATTTTAAAGAAGAATTCAAGACTGCAGCGACTGGACGTTTTGGTTCTGGTTGGGCTTGGTTAGTTGTCAAAGATGGCAAATTAGCTGTGACATCAACAGCCAATCAAGATTCACCATTGATGGATGGTCAAACACCAGTATTAGGCTTGGATGTTTGGGAACATGCGTATTACTTGAAATATAAAAATGTTCGTCCAGATTATATCAACGCTTTTTGGAGTGTTGTGAATTGGGACAAAGTCAACGAATATTTTGCTCAAGCATAATAGAGCAACAAAAAAGAAAGCCTAGGCTTTCTTTTTTTGTTGTTCCTTGTTGCGAACGCTTTCAAAATTGATTATAATAGACCTGACGATTTCGTCTTATACTGAATGCATGGAGGCTCTATACGATATGGAACAAGGTAAAGTAAAATGGTTCAACAATGAAAAAGGTTTTGGTTTTATTACAACAGATGGTGGGCAAGATGTATTTGTTCATTTTTCAGCGATCCAAGGAGATGGCTTCAAATCTCTAGAGGAAGGTCAAGCTGTGGCATTCTCCATCGTCGAGGGTGTGCGAGGACCACAAGCTGCTGAAGTCAGCAAAATCTAATTGATTGAATCGAAAGCTGAGGCAACTCGGCTTTTTTGATTTGCCATTTTGCTTATTTTTTGGTATCTTTTTTGTATTAATGAAAATTAGGAAGTAAAGAGGTAAACAAATGAAACGAGTGATTACTTATGGTACATTTGATTTATTACATTATGGGCACATCAATCTTTTGCGCAGAGCGAAAGAACAAGGCGATTATCTGATTGTTGCGTTGTCGACAGATGAATTTAACTGGAATGAGAAACAAAAGAAATGCTATTTTTCTTATGAAAAAAGAAAACAGCTTTTAGAAGCGATTCGCTATGTTGATTTGGTCATCCCCGAAGAAGGTTGGGATCAAAAAGTCACTGATGTCAAAGAGTACCATGTAGATACCTTTGTTATGGGAGACGATTGGGCAGGTGAATTTGATTTTGTTCAAGAACAAACGGATGCTGAAGTTGTCTATTTGGCAAGAACACCTGAGATTTCTACCACTCAAATCAAGAAAGATTTGAAGTTGAAGAATTAGCTCGTTAAACAAAACAAGCATACAAGGGCATCTTTTTAGATGCCTTTTTGTCTGGAACTTAGGATTAATTTAAGATTTTCTTACTTGTTTTTATTAAGGGAGGTAAAGGCTGACAAAAATATGGTATGATGTTGTGTGAGTTGTAGCAATCAGTGAGAAATTCTTTTAGAATGGATGAAGATAGTGGATAAAGAGATAAAAGTACGTGCAACGCTCGTAACGAAAGAATATGACTTATATAAAAAAAAATCAGATAAAGTCAAAGCTTTATTTAAGTTTTACCACCGAAATGTCCCACGTTTCTGGGCATTAAAAGGGGTTAGTTTTGATGTGAGAGCAGGAGAATCAGTCGGGATCATTGGTATTAATGGTTCTGGCAAGTCCACCTTATCTAATGTGATCAGCGGCATTATCCCGCCCACTTCAGGAACAATGGAGGTAAATGGGGATACATCGATCATTGCCATTGGTGCGGGCTTGAAGTTCCAGCTGACTGGGCTTGAGAATATTCGTTTAAAAGCATTGATGTCAGGCATGACGAATAAAGAAATCGATGAAAAACTTCCTGAAATCGTGGCATTTGCTGATTTGGGGGATTTTATCAATCAGCCAGTCAAAAGCTACTCAAGCGGGATGAAGTCTAGATTGGGCTTTGCTATTGCTGTTCATAATGACCCAGATATTTTGGTCATCGATGAAGCTTTATCTGTTGGGGATGAAACGTTTTATCAAAAATGTGTCGATAAAATCATGGAATTTAAAGCAGCGGGTAAAACGATTTTCTTTGTTAGTCATGCACTAGGTCAGGTTGAAAAACTTTGTGACCGAACAATTTGGATGCATTATGGCGATTTACGCATGTTCGGTCCAACCAAAGAAGTGATGGGAGAATACCGTCAATTTATTGACTGGTTTAAGAAACAACCAAAGAAAGAACAAAAAAGTTACCAAGACCAATTTAAAGAAGAACAAAAAGCATTCACACTAGAGACTTTGGAAACAAAGAGTCACGATGATGCATTCCTGCAACAACAAAATCTTTCAGATCAAGTTATTCAGAAAAATTTGAAACGAACACCCCTTGGAGAAAAAATGAGTTGGGCAACGAAAGGATTGCTGGCCTTAGTTGCGATCACGACGATATTTTGTGCATTGGTTTCTTTCAGCGATAGATCGTTGACATATGCAATCAAAAATCCAGTTGATGTAATCAGCCAAGTGTTCAAATAAAAAAGAACATCATTATATAGTTCGAATAGAAAAGGAAGAATTTTGTGAAAGAAATTGCAGCAGTTATAACAGAACAATTTAAACATGCTGGGATTGTATTCCGCATGTCGAGGTATGAAGACAAAGCTACTTATCAAAGTCACTACCTAGGCTTGGCTTGGCAGATTTTAAATCCGGCCATTCAGGTAGGTATCTATTACCTGGTTTTTGGATTAGGGGTTAATGGCAATCGGGAAGTTGAAGGCGTGCCATTTATTGTATGGATGTTGATTGGGATCACGGCTTGGTTTTATGTGAGTGCCTCGATTTTAGGTGCTTCGAACAGTATCCATCGTCAAGTTGGTATGGTGGCGAAGATGAAGTTTCCAGTAAGCATTTTGCCGTCGATCAATATTATCAGTAATCTATCGTCTTATATTCCAATGGTAGCGATCGTTGTTGGTTCTTTATTTCTTGTAGGAGTGACGCCAACGCTATATTGGCTGCAATTTATTTATTATTTTGTAGCTATGGTTATTTTCTTGTTTGCTTTTGGGCTATTAAATGCAACGATTACTGTTTTGGTTAGGGACTATCATATCTTTTTACAATCAGTGTTGCGGTTACTTTTTTATGTATCTGGTCCTATTTGGGATATCAACAATCGAAATATGCCGATCTGGTTGATCAAAATTTTAAGATTGAATCCTATTTATTATTTAATAGAAGGCTTCAGAGATGCATTTTTATCCCGTGGCTGGGTTTGGGAGAAGACAACCTACACGTTGATTTTCTGGTGTATCACATTGATGCTTCTCATACTCGGTAGTCACTTGCATATGAAATTCCGTGCCCGCTTTGTTGACTATATCTAAAAAGTCCTTTTTAGGGCTTTTTTTTATAAAACGAATATTTTACATTTTAAAACAGTGACTGTTCTGTTAAAATTGTTTTTAGTCAATGAGAGCGATTGCTGTTTTTTATACACAGTAGAGGGTCTATTGCGTGAATCAAGATTTATTGCGGGGTGCAAAATGCGAGTATATCAAAAAGTGATTTTGGGAATTTTAGGGATTTTGGTGATAGGTGTTATTGGTGTGACTGTCTACGGGATGCGCGTCTACGAAGATACGAGCAAAACCTTTGATCAAATCTCTCAAACTGTGGATCGGACAACCACCAAGCGAAAAGAAGCGGTCAGTATTGAGGACCGTGATCCATTTTCGATTCTTTTATTGGGTATCGATACAGGTGCTTTGGGTAGAACGGAGCAAGGACGCTCGGATAGTATGATGGTGGTGACAGTCAATCCTGAAAAGAAAGAATCAACGATCCTGAGTCTTGATCGAGATATTTATACCCAAATCGTGGGATATGGTACATTGGACAAGTTAAACCATGCCTATGCATTTGGCGGTGAGGCAATGTCGATGGATTCGGTAGAAAACTTATTGGATATCCCGATCGATCATTATGTAACCATCAATATGCAAGGGATGCGTGATTTGATCGATGCTGTTGGAGGCATTGAAGTCACCAATGAGATCGACTTCACTTTAGAAGGGGTTCATGTGCCGAAAGGAACGATCACTTTGGATGGGAAAACCGGCTTGGCTTATGCGCGCATGCGTAAGCAAGATCCTGAGGGTGATATTGGTCGACAAAAACGTCAGCGAGAAGTTGTTGAAAAAATTCTCAAAAAAGTCATGAGTTTGGACGGTGTCAGCAATTATCAGAAAATTTTAAAAGCTGTCGAAAAAAACTCCAAAACAGATTTGACTTGGGAGGATATGTTGGATATTGGCACGAACTATATTCCGGCATTCACTACGATCAATCAAGAACAGCTCCAAGGCGAAGGGCAATTGATGAATGGTGTGTATTATCAGTTATTAGGAATCAATCAGTTACTGAATGCGCAAAATTTGCTGAAAGAGCAATTGGGATTACCGACAAACGATACGCTATCCCAAGGGGATGAATATACGGACGGTTATTCAGATTATCAGCTATATGATGATACGACAGGCTATTCTGATGGGGAAGAAACCGATGATGCGTATGTCGACGATGGGTCAAGTTATTGATTTATCTTTGGCTGTTTTAAAATGAGCAATCAATTGAAATGATAGGGACAAAATAATTGAGCCCTACGTTTGAGATTGATTGCTTTTTTTGCATATCAAATATCAAGGCAAGGATAGTTTTCCACAAACAGCAAAGTTTCATTCTTGTTTCACGCACATAGCGTATGAAAAGATTGAAGAAAGCTTAAAATAATAATTGTTTGATTTAGATAAATAGGGTGCTTTGCGAAACTGTGAAACATTCTGGTGAATAAGAATGGATTCTTATAGTTTTTTCTAAGGATTTAGGGATATTTGCTTTTTTTTCGGTTTCCCAGCGATTTTTTTGGTAAAATAGGACGGTAGTCACTATAGATTGGAAGGATAGATGAGATGAAGAATTTAAGAGATAAAGTAGTCTATAGCATACGGAAAGGGCCAGAAGAACCTAAGGCCAAGGCGTATCGCAAATCTCATGTACCGTTTCGATTGAACTTTTTATTTTTTATTATATTTGCATTATTTGTTGCATTGATCGTTCAATTGGGGTATTTACAAATCGTCAATGGCGAGAATATAGAAAAGCAATTAAAGGCCTCTTCTGTTGTTGAAGTCAAGGGGAGTTCCCCTCGGGGAATGATCTATGATGCCTCAGGTAAAGCCTTAGTAGAAAACCAAGCCAATGCAGCAATTACCTTTACCCGTGGCAATAAAATGACGGCACAAAATCTTCTTGATACTGCAAAGAAATTAAGTGAGTTGATCAATGTACCAGTCGATAAGAATTTAACTGAAAGAGATCTGAAAGATTTTTGGTTGGCTGATGAAGACAATTTAGAAACAGCGACAGATCGTTTATCCGATAAAGAAAAGGCATTATCAACTTCAGAGCAATATACAGCTACTGTTGCCAAGGTGACAGAGGAAGAAATCGACTTTTCAGATGCTGAATTAGAAACAGCTACGATATTCAAACGAATGAATAGTGCCCAATCGCTAAGTACTGTCTTTATTAAAACAGCCGATGTGTCTGACGAAGAACTGGCAATCGTTGCTGAAAATATGGTGGATCTCCCAGGCGTTTCGACTGGCACGGATTGGACCAGAAAAATCGTTGAGGGCAGCTCTCTTGCAAGTCTGATCGGAACGGTGACCAGCGAGGAGCAAGGGATCCCTGAAGAAAGTTTAGATGCTTTTCTTGCTAAAGGTTATGCCCGAAATGATCGTGTTGGTCGTAGTTATTTGGAACAACAATATGAAGAGGTTTTACAAGGAACCAAATCTATTTCAGAAATCACACTGGATAATAGTAATAATATTGAAAGCCAAAAAGAAACCTATGCTGGAGCCAAAGGGGATAACTTGGTGTTAACATTAGATGCCAAATTCCAAAAAGAAGTCGATCAAATTTTGCAAGACAACTTCCAAGACTTGATAGATTCTGGCGCAGCGGAGTATTCACCAGGTGTCTATGCTGTGGCATTAAATCCTAAAACCGGTGGCGTCTTAGCGATGTCAGGATATCAACATGAAACCAAATCAAATGATTTGCAAGAAAATGCTATCGGCACCTTTATCAATGCCTTTGTACCAGGTTCGGTCGTTAAAGGCGGTACCTTAGCAGCTGGCTGGGAAAATGGTGTGATCAGCGGCAATGAAGTCTTGTATGATCAACCGATCCGTATCGGGTCAGATGTCAAAGCCTCGATCTTTAACCCGACTGGTGCGAATAACCGGAATTTATCCGCTGTCCAAGCATTGGAAGTCTCTTCTAACTCATACATGATGCAAGTTGCCTTGCGTTTGATGGGGATCGATTATCAAGCGGGCATCTCGATTCCAACAGTGGATCGCCAAGGAGATGTTTATAACAAATTACGAACGGCCTTTGCTTCTTTTGGTATGGGCACTAAAACGGGTATTGATCTACCCGGTGAAGCGACCGGAATCAGCACATCGATTGAAAATATGGATTCTGTCAGTGATGGCGGAAAAATCCTCGATTTAGCGTTTGGTCAGTTCGATACCTATACGACTTTGCAGTTGGCACAATATGCAGCAACTGTTGCTAATGGCGGTCAACGGTTGCAACCACATATCGTTTCTGGTATTTATGGCAATGATGAAACGGGTGGTTTAGGGACGATGAAATCTGCTATCGAACCGACTGTTTTGAACGAAGTAGGAATCAGTGATGCACAAATGCAGCTTATCCAACAAGGTTTTTATGAAGCAGTTCATGGAACAGATGCATGGGCGACAGCGACAGGATTGGCTTCTGCTAAAATGGATGTGTCAGCAAAAACAGGGACTGCTGAAACACCAATCGTTGACAGCAATGGCAATACGATCAATTTGGTCAATTTGAACATTGTGGCTTATGGGCCAAGTGATGATGCAGATATTGCCATTGCTATCGTAATGCCGCAACTGAAATCTGCTACCACTAGCCATCCTAATGTGAAGATTGCCAAAGAAATCATGGATGCTTACTATGATTTATATATGAAATAAGCTATGCACGAAAAAAATCGCAGGTCTTGCCTGCGTTTTTTTTTGATTCCATTAAGAAATCAAATAGAAAATATTCTTTTAGTGGGAAAGACTTGCTATTTTTAAATGATTGGCATAGAATACAAGCGGTCAAAAGAAATAATTCAGCATTTATTATTTAAATTCAGAGTTAGAAACAAAGGAGTAACAGGGAAACCATGAATAAAGAATGTTTAAGCAAACAAGAATTAATGCGGCAATTAAGCCAATTCACACCAGCTGAAAAGAAAGAAATGCGCGACTATCTGCAACGCAAAAATCCGTTGTTGTTTCGAAAATTCGAACGGATGAAACATGACTTATATCGCTTGGAATCGCGCAGAGTCCAATGTGAGATCGAAAATAATGAAAAGGAGCTAAATCTTCTCAACGAGAAAATCTTACTGAGAAAAGAAGATTTTCTTGAATTGTTATTGGCTATCCGAAAGAAAAGAGGGTAATGGATGGAATTTATTGAACTTGTCATTGTCATCGCACTCCTCGTTACCCTTTCTAATGTGGCAAGTAAAATCTTGCCCTCCGTCCCTATTTTTTTCATTCAAATCATACTTGGCATTCTTTTAGGACTGACCAAATTAGGGCAAGACATTGCTTTTGAACCTGAAATGTTTCTGGTCATGATTATTGGACCACTTTTGTTTCGAGAAGGAGAGCGGGCTGATGTCCCCGAGATCCTCAAAAATAGTAAAATCATTTTATTTCTGGCCTTTGGTGGGGTACTAATGACGCTGTTTGCTATTGGCGGTACGTTGCATTGGCTGATGCCAACGATTCCGTTAGCCGCTTGTTTTGCATTTGGTGCTGCTTTAGGACCGACTGATGCAGTGGCGGTCTCATCATTGGCCAAAAGGTTAAAAATATCCAAACATATCATGCATATTCTCGAAGGTGAAGGATTGTTGAATGATGCTTCCGGAGTAACTGCTTTACAGTTTGCAATTGTTGCATTGACCACAGGCACTTTTTCTGTTGCCAATGCCGGATTCCAGTTGCTTTTTTCCAGTATTGGGGGCGGTTTGGTCGGTTATCTGGTGGTCTGGCTCAAGCGCAAAATTTTACGCTTTATCGAAAAAATTTCAGCCCAAGATGTAACCGTCTATCTACTGATTGAACTGCTTTTACCGTTTGCTGCCTATCTTCTGGCAGAAATGATTGGTGTTTCTGGGATTATTGCAGCTGTAGTTGCTGGTGTTGCCCAGGCCCAAAGAAAACGGCAGATTTCTCTATTCGATGCTGAGTTGGCCAATATCTCTGGTAGTACGTGGTCAACCGTCGTTTTCACTTTGAATGCACTCGTATTTTTATTTTTAGGTATCGAATTGTCACAAGTCTTTTCACCAATTTGGGAAAGTAAAAGTTATGCCAATTGGCATTTGGTTGTGACTGTTTTGATCGTGACAGCCATGATATTTATCGTTCGTTTTGCTTTTTTATTGTTTTATTACCTTTTTTTACAGACCAAGAAACAAGTATCTTTGCGAGAAACGGCCTTATTGACCTTCGGCGGCGTCAAAGGAACGGTCAGTTTGGCAGCCATTTTTATTTTGCCAGTCATGGTCAATGGTGCTAGATTTGAAGAACGTAGTCTCTTGCTCTTTTTGACTGCTTGTGTGATTTTGCTGACATTGGTGATCAGTGTGATGGTCTTGCCTTATTTGGCAGATGGTGAAGCTTCTGAAAGTGTCGATTTCAATCATTTATTGATCTTAGAAGATGTGATCCAACAATTAGAGATTGAAGAAAAGCAAGAACTCTCCGATAAAGGGCGTTTGGCCATTGAAGCAGTGATCAATTCATATGAAAATCGCCGCTGGGAACTGTATCGCAACAGTTTAACTGATTCAGAAAAACAAGAGATTCAAGAGATTCAAGGATTGATTCTATCGATTGAGCAAGATGGTTTAGATGAAGCCTACCGCAATGGCCAAGTCAGTCTGAATGGCTACCGTTTTTATTCAAGGTTTATCTCTCAGCAACAACATTCATTGGCAAAACAAATTTTATCCTTCTTTAGTTTCTGGCTATTTTTCATCCAACGTTTTCTACGGATCATTTTCCATCCCCGCTTGTTTATTCAACGTCAGCAGCAATTTAAAGCAGCGTTGAAACAGCGTGATATTTCAGAAGTACAAAAAATCTATCTCAAAAATAGTGACTATATTTTTCATAGTTTAAGCAACTTAGAAGATGTCTATGATTCATCATTGATCAACTTCTTTATTCGCCAACGAGAAATGAGTATCAAGCGTTTTGAACATAGCAATTTCTTTGAAACGATCATGATCGAACAAGACTCGATTTTCGTGAAGAAAATTTTATGGGGATATTATTTGGAACGCAAAACCATCGATGAATATGAGGTCAGCGAAAAAATTTCTACTTTGTCCGCCAATGAATATCGTCGGAATGTCAACCTTTTGGAATCCTATGCTATGTCACGGGCAGATGAACAGCCTAAACAACGAATGTTTAGGCATTGATTTGGTCCTCGATTGGCAAAACGCCTCAACTTCAGCCTTCAATCAAAGGTTGAAGTTGGGGCATTTTCGTCGTATTGATTGTTAAGATTGTTGAAGATGTTTTTGGGAGAAACCCACCAACAAAAGTCAGAATATGGTACAATGAGCGAAGAAAAAAATGCAGGAGGGTTTGCTGTGAAAGAATTGAAAGTAAGTGACTTACGAAAAACTTACGGAGAAAAAACATTGTTTGATCAGTTATCTTTTCTGATTCATGAAAAAGACCGGATTGGCTTGATAGGGGTCAATGGAACCGGAAAATCGAGTTTGCTGAGGATTATTGCAGGCATCGACCGAGGAGATGGAGATCTGCAAACTGTTTTTGCAGCACAAGATTACCGGATCGGCTTTTTGTCACAAGAAAATCAATTGGCAGAAGACCTATCCGTTCTTGATGCGGTATTCCAAGGAACGAGTCCGCTGATTCGTGTTGTTCGCACATATGAAAAAGCGTTGTTGGCGTTAGAAGGCAATGGCGGAGACGCCGCGGTCTTGAAACAATACCAAGCTGCTGAAGAAGCGATGAACAAAGCAGATGCGTGGCATACAGATACCACTGCCAAAATCATTTTACAAAAGTTAGGCATCAGCAATTTGGACCAGCAAGTCAGCCAGCTATCCGGTGGCCAAAAGAAACGGGTTGGATTGGCGCAAGTCTTGATCGATGCGCCTGATTTATTGTTGTTAGATGAACCAACCAATCATTTAGACTATGATGCAATCCAATGGTTAGAAGGGTATTTGAAACAATATCGTGGCGCATTGATGATGGTCACGCATGACCGCTATTTTTTGGATCGTGTAGCCAACCGCATTTTTGAATTGTCCTTTGGCAAGATCCATGAGTATCAAGGAAATTATGAAACTTATCTCCATGCCCGAGCAGAAAGAGAACGGATCGAAGAAACACAAGAAGACAAACGCAAACAATTGTACAAGCACGAATTGGCTTGGATAAGGACCGGTGCCAAAGCGCGTACAACCAAGCAACAAGCCCGCATCGATCGCTTTGATGATTTAAAGGACAATTTGAATCAAGTGAAGAGAAATGGCGAAGTAGCCATTGATGTAGCAGCGACTCGTTTGGGGAAACAAGTGTTAGAATTAAAAGACGCCTCTTATGCCATTGAAAATCTTCGATTGCTGCAAAATTTTGATCTCTTGATCCAATCAAGAGAGCGTCTGGGTATCACTGGTGAAAATGGAGCTGGAAAGTCCACATTACTGAACATTTTGGCTGGCAGAATCGACCTTGATTCCGGGCAAAGAGTGATAGGTAGCACGGTTAAATTGGCCTACTATACGCAGACCAATGAGGCAATGGATCCGGATCAGCGCATGATCGCTTACTTGCAAGAAGCTGCTGAAGAAGTACAAAAAGCAGACGGCAGTCAAGTCAGCGTCGCTGAAATGTTGGAGCAATTTTTATTTCCACGTTCGATGCATGGAACGAAAATCGGTAAACTATCTGGTGGAGAAAAACGGCGTTTGTTCTTGTTGAAATTATTGATAGGACAACCAAATGTATTGTTGTTAGATGAACCTACCAATGATTTAGATATTGACACCTTGACTGTGTTGGAAAGTTACCTAGAATCATTTCCGGGAGCAGTTATCACAGTTTCCCATGACCGCTACTTCTTAGACAAAGTAGCAGAAAAATTGCTGATTTTTGAGGGCCATGGAGTGATCGAATCCTACTATGGTTCGATCAATGAGTATTTGGCACGAAAAACCCTTAAAGGATCAGACAAAGAAGCGGCAGACGCAAATCGTCAGTCAGATTCAAGGTCAATTACAAAAAACGATGAACCAGTTGCTGTTTCAAAAAAGAAACTCAGTTATATGGAACAAAAAGAATGGGCAACCATTGAGGACGATATTGCTGACTTAGAGGCAAGAGAAGAAGCCTTGACGGAAGAGATGAACCATCAAGGGGCTGATTTCACCAAGTTGCAGCAGTTGCAACAAGAAATTGCAGATGTACAGACACAGTTAGCTGAAAAAATGAATCGCTGGGAATACTTAAGTGAATTTGTCTAACGAAAGGAGTTTCTTATGGAACAAGCGTATTTAGATTTAGGAAAGAAGATTTTAACTGAAGGCAATGATAAGGGGGATCGCACTGGTACAGGTACGCGGAGTATCTTTGGGCATCAAATGCGGTTTGATTTATCAAAAGGGTTTCCTTTGCTGACAACGAAGCGGGTCCCTTTTGGGTTGATCAAAAGCGAATTGCTCTGGTTTTTAAAAGGAGATACCAACATTCGCTATCTACTAGCCCACAAAAACCATATCTGGGATGAGTGGGCGTTTGAACGGTATGTGAAAAGCGCGGATTATGCAGGTCCAGATATGACAGATTTTGGTCGCCGCTCGTTGGTGGATGAAGACTTTAATACACAATATCAACAAGAATTGCAGACATTTTGTGATCGTATTCTCGCTGATGACGATTTTGCCCAAAAACATGGGGATCTTGGTCACGTCTATGGGTATCAATGGCGTCACTGGGAGAAAGCCAAAGGTGGCTTCATTGATCAGATCCAAGAAGTGATTGAAATGATCAAAACCACGCCTGATTCTAGACGCTTGATCGTTTCGGCATGGAATCCTGAAGATGTTCCGACTATGGCTTTGCCGCCTTGTCATACTATGTTTCAATTTTATGTGTATGATGGTCGTTTAAGTTGTCAGCTGTACCAACGCAGTGCGGATGTCTTTTTAGGTGTGCCTTTCAATATTGCCAGTTATGCGTTATTGACCCATCTAATTGCCCACGAAACTGGTCTAGCTGTTGGTGAGTTCGTGCATACATTAGGGGATGCACATTTATATAGCAATCATTTCGAGCAAATGAAAGAACAGTTGAGCCGTGATGTCCGACCTGCACCGCAATTGATTTTGAATCCTGAAAAACGATCGATCTTTGACTTTGAGATGTCAGATATTAGTATAGAAGGGTATGATCCACACCCGACGATCAAAGCACCGATTGCTGTATGATGTATCTGAAAGGACATGCAGTAAAGAAAAACAGTTAGGGGTGTCAGCTGATGACTCGAACCAAAAGAGGAATCATTGCAACTGTTCATAATAGACGAAATGACCTACTAGAAGTATCTGATGTGTCAACGGTGCTCGATTTTTTGGCAAACTGTTTTGAGGGGGTTTTTCTTGCAATCTCAGATGTCACAGATCCGCTGCTTACCCACTTACTCAATGCGCATCATCAGTGTAAAACGATGATCATCCCCGCTAATGGCGCTGGAGACGCCAGAAGAAAAGCTGTTCGCGCAGCGAAAGAAGCCTATCCTGCGCTAACGTCTTTTCAACTGTGTGATTTCGATCGCTTGCTCACATGGCAGACATCTTTTCCAGATGAGTTGGCTCAGATCAGCCAACTAGAGATAGGAAAAGAAACATACTGTATTCTTGGGAGAACCCCCCAAGCTTTTGACAGCCACCCTCAAGCGTGGCGTGTGACGGAAGCCTTGGTCAATCAGGTGGCACAAGCCTGTTTCCAACTAGAGGATGTCGATATAACGGCTGGCAGCGAAATTTTTTCGGCTTCATTGATTGATGTCTTCTTAAAAGATAACCACGCGAGATTGAATGACGGGGAATGGCCGCGGAAAGTATTAACCTATGGTGGCAACTTGATGTATCATGCTTGTGATGGCTTGTGTTATGCAGATCGTAACCGTGATGGGCTGTCTGATGATCCAATGCGTCAATTGATGGGAAGGTTGCAATTAGCCGCGGCAATAACCAAATCACTATATGAAGAAAGGGTGTAATCGTAGATGTTGATTGCTTTATGGGCACAAGACAAACAAGGATTGATTGGAGAAAATGGCACATTACCCTGGCATTTACCCAATGATCTGAAATTTTTTAAAGATCAAACAATCAATAATACTATTATTATGGGTAGAAAAACCTTTGAAGGAATGGGGCGACGTCCATTACCACAACGAACAACCATAGTTTTGACCAGTGACCAAAACTATCAAGCAGAAGGCGTCTTGGTGATGCATAGTCGTGAAGAGATTTTGGCTTATACAAAAGAACAAAATCATCCAGTCTTTCTCACAGGGGGAGCGGGTGTTTTCGAAACGATGATCGAAGATTGTGATCAATTGTATCGGACAGTGATCGATGAGACCTTTACAGGGGATGTTTTCTTCCCTGAAATCGATTGGGAAAAATGGGCGCTGACCAAAATCATTCCTGGTGTTGTCGATGAACGCAACAAGTACCGTCATCAATTTGAATTTTATCATAAAAAATAAACACGATCCGAAAGACTCCTGAGCATAGAGAAGTCTTTCGGATCGCTTTGTTGAGCTGGGATCAAGTATAGAATAAAACCGAGAAAAACATCAATCCAGCACCTAACATCACGAATAAGTGCCAAACCACATGCATAAATCGTATATTTTTTAAGCTATAAAAAAGCGCACCTACTGTATAGGATACACCACCGCCGGCAAGTAAAAAGGTTCCTGAATAACCGAGATTTTCAATCAATGGTTTAAAAGCAATCACACATAACCAACCCATAATAATATATATCAGTGTGGACACTTTGGAGACTGTTTCTTTCTTGTGCAAGGTCAAAGATTTATAGACGATGCCGCTGATAGCCAATAACCAGATCAAAATAAAAAGCGACCACCCTAGCCAACCTTGAATACTTAACAGACAAAAAGGCGTATAGCTGCCAGCGATCAATAGAAAAATCGAGGCATGATCAAATACTTGAAAAACTTTTTTTGCACGAGTAAAAATCAGACTATGAAAGAGTGTTGAAAACAAAAAAAGCAAAATCATCGTTGAACCATAGATCGCATAAGACACGACATGGATCGGTGAGCCTAAACGGGCGCCTTTGACCAACAAAAGGACCAATCCTGCGACACTTAGGCCAAAACCAATGCCGTGGGTCACGGCGTTCAATACTTCGTTGACGATCAAATATTTACGACTAAATTTCATATGCTGCATATGACACCGTCCCTCTAAATCAAAATTAGATGAAAAAAATTTTTCTCTCTGTTATACTAAGTATAAATGGTCTATGGTTATTTTACCATGAAAAGAGACTTGATTTAAAGAAAGAGTGAATATATGATGGCAAATCTTAAAATTGTGACCGATTCTTCTTGTACCATGGAACCAAGTATCCGCGATGCGTTGGCAATCCATGTTGTACCACTATCTGTAATGATCGATGGGGTCGTTTATCCAGATGATGAAACGTTGCCTGGCGAGAAATTTATGCAGATGATGAGTCAAGCCAAGGAATTACCGAAAACCAGCCAACCGCCGATTGGCCATTTTGTCGAGTTATTTGATGAACTTGGTAAAGATGGCAGTGAAGTATTGGCGATCCATATGACTAAAGGTTTGAGCGGTACCGTAGAAGCAGCGCGTCAAGCGAGTCAATTGTCTAAAGCAAATGTAACAGTGATCGATAGTGATACGACCGATCAAGCATTGGCATTTCAGGTGATTCGTGCAGCCGAACTGGCACAAGCCGGCAAAACTTTGGCAGAAGTACTGCCAGAAGTTGACCGTGTGCGCGATAATACCAAATTATTTATCGGTGTGTCGACCTTGGAAAATTTAGTCAAAGGTGGACGTATCAGTCGAGCAAAAGGTTTGTTGTCAAGCCTGTTGAACATGAAAGTAATCATGGATTTTGACCATTCCGAGTTGATTCCTGTGGTCAAAGGACGCGGCGTCAAAACCTTCAACAAATGGTTTGAAGAACTAAAAAAAGAACTGCAGCAACTACCGAAGGTCACGAAGATCGGTATATCCCATGCGGATGGTTTAGAAATCACGGAGCGGTTCAAGCGTGAATTGCAAGAGGCATTTCCTGATTTGGATATTCCTTTATTGCATACTACACCGATCATTGCGACACACACAGGCAAAGGCGCATTTGCCATTACCTACACTGCGGAATAATATCTGAAAAACCTAAAAACGATTCGTTGGCATACGAATCGTTTTTTGCCGTTTTTATGCGATCCTATCAATACATATTGCATAATATCTAAAAGTTTATTTTTCGTTTATAGTCTTCCTAAAAGCAAGAATACTGCTATGCATTTGATGAGAATTTTGTTAAAATAGCAAAGATTACAAGTAAGGGGTTTGAAGAAAGTTGAAATGGAAAAAAATAGGTATTTATTTGATGACAGTAGGATTGGTTGCCATAGCAACCGGGACGATTTTCCATTTATTGATTCCAAAATCTGCGCCCTTGTTATCCCCCAGCGGTCAGTTGACTGCCAATCACTCCGCCAAGGAAACGGTCGAGTATGTGGCATTAGGGGATTCACTGACTGAAGGTGTAGGTGATGAGACATCTCGTGGCGGGTTTGTACCGATTGTTTCAGCGGATTTGCAAGAGCGCTATGGGTTAACAAATTTAGTCACCAAAAATTACGGCGTAGCGGGCGAACGAAGTGATCAAATTTTAAAGCGGGTCAAGAATGATGAAGACTTGCGTACAGATTTAGGTGACGCCGATTTGATCACACTGACTGTCGGTGGAAATGATGTCTTAAAAGTGATTCAATCAGAATTTTTTGGCTTAAGTATTGATTCGTTTACCGAGCCGATGGCAGAATATACACAAAGATTGACTGAGATGTTTGACCAAATTCGGTCATTGAACGCCAGTGCACCGATTTACGTACTGGGTATTTATAATCCATTTTATTTGAACTTTCCTGAGATCACAGATATGCAAACAATCATAGATAATTGGAATGCGCAAACGGAAAATTTTATCAAGCAGCAAACACATGCTTATTTTATTCCAATCAATGATTTATTATATAAAGGATTGAGCGATGAAGTGGGAATCGCTGATACGGAGGATGCTGAAGAAGAGACGACAACGACTAGCAGCGCGTCTTCTGAAACCTCTGGGTCAACAACTGACACTGGATCAGAGACGACCGCAACAACGAGTAGCCAAGAAACAATCACCAACAATATCACCAATAATGTTTTATATGAAGGTGATCGCTTCCACCCCAATAATTTGGGGTATCAATTGATGGCGAATGCGGTCAGGGACGAATTGATCAAAACGCAAGATCAGTGGCTGGTACAGGAGGAGACAAAATGAAGACCAATCAAAAGCAATCGGAGACAACGGCACAGGTGAAGCCCGCTAAAAAAACAATCAACTATTGGAAAATAGCCTTTCTCGTGCTCGCAGGTGTAATCATAGGCACAACTGTCTTTTTTGCCACAAGAATTTTTCAGCAAAGAGAAAGCGGGTTGAATGAAAGTACTGAATTGGTGCAAAGAGAGGGCAGTCCAGTACTGACAGTCAATAGTAACAAAAGTCAGGTCAATCAATTGATTGATTTTTATCTGGAAGATTTTCAAAAAGACCAAGATGTAAAATACGATTTTGAGCTGAGAAATGAAGCGCTTTTGACAGGGGAATTTCAAGTGTTGGGCTTCCCGATCACGTTTTATTTGTACTTTGACCCTTATGTGACAGAAGAAGGCAATGTACAATTGAAGGCCAAAAGTTTATCGATAGGTACCTTAGACTTACCAACAAGTGAAGTCTTAAAAATGATCAAACGTAGTTTTAAATTTCCAGAATGGATCGAGGTCAATGCGGATGAGCAAATCGTTTTGATTCGCTTAGACCAATTTAGAATGCAAAACGGCTTGTTTATCAAAGCCAATAAAATCAATCTTGTAGATGATGAGATTCAAATGAGTCTCTATCTGCCAGCTGAATCGGAGGATGAATAATGGAAAGAGCAATATTTGCAGGCGGTTGTTTCTGGTGTATGATTCAACCTTTTGATGAATTAGATGGCATCGAGTCGATCTTTTCCGGCTATACTGCGGGACATACTGAAAATCCGACTTACCAGGAAGTAAAGAGTCACCAAACCGGACATACAGAAGCGGTAGAAATCATTTTTGATCCAAGTAAAATCAGTTTCGATGATTTGTTGACGATATACTGGCAACAAACTGACCCTACAGATGCCTTTGGGCAATTCGAGGACCGAGGCGATAATTACCGACCGGTGATTTTTTATTTCAATGAAGACCAACGGCAAAAAGCTTTGGCGAGTAAAGCGGCATTACAAGAAAGCGGCCGTTTTACTGAGCCAATCGTGACAGCGATCGAACCTGCGCAACCATTTTATTTGGCTGAGGATGAACATCAAGACTATTATAAGAAGAATCCTGAGAATTTTGCCCGCAATCATGCGCGCCGCGCCGCCTTTTTGGCCGATCATTGGGATGAAGCCCATGCGTAAAAGTTTTTATAGTTACCTCATGGCAGTCAAAGGACCAAGTCATACCGATGAAGCGCAAATTTTTGCCACACATGCAAGTCATGATATACAATTTCCGAAACATACCGACGATTATGAAGAAATCTCTTCCTATTTGGAATTGAGTGTCGATTACCTGCCTTCAATGGATATCTTTGATCGCATTTGGGCAGACTACACAGAGAATAATCGTTAGAATAGAAAGGCGGAAAACGATGAAAGGTATCTCAACAAGTCGCTATCTTATTTCACTGGTCAGTGTAGCGATTTTAGCAGGTGGCGGTGTCTATATTTGGCAACAGGCTGAGCAACAGCAGGCTGCAGCGGTTATGGAAGAATCACAACCAGAAAACAGTGGCATTGCAAAAATCGAAGCACTCTTCACGCAAATCAAAGGCAATTATTACCAAGAAGTGGATGAAGATGCCTTGATTGAAGGGGCTCTTCAAGGAATGACCGATGCACTGGATGATCCCTATACGACTTATTTAAGTGAGACGGCAGCAGATGAATTGGATCAATCACTATCTGGTAGTTTTGAAGGAATCGGGGCCACTTTATCAATGGTCGATGAGTATCCCGAAATTGCCCAAGCCCCCATCAAAAACACACCAGCTGAAAAAAGCGGACTACGGATAGGCGACCGGATCCTAAAAGTGGATGGGGAAGATACCAAAGGTCAGACCTTGTCCGATGTAGTCGCACAGATCCGAGGAGAAAAAGGGTCTAAGGTCACGTTGACAGTACAAAGAGATGCGGAAACTTTTGATGTCACATTAACAAGAGATACGATTCCAGTTGAAACGGTCCATGGTGAAATCACCACGGAAAATGAAGCGATTGGAAAAATTGAGATCACGACTTTTGGCGAGAACACAGCCCAGGAATTAAGAGAGACGATCACTGATTTAAGAAATGAAGGTGCCAAGTCATTTATAGTAGATGTTCGTCAAAATCCAGGTGGTTTATTGGACCAAGTCCAAATCATGGCAAGTATGTTTTTGGAAGATGGACAAATGATTGTGAAATTTGCCAGCAATCAAGGGGTCATCAGCGAGACAAAAGCGAGTGAAGCATTGGATGATGGCTTTAAAGTTACGGAACCTGTCGTTGTATTGGTGGATGGCGGCAGTGCCTCCGCTTCAGAGATTTTTGCGGCGGCGTTGCAGGAATCAGCAGCGATTCCTATTGTGGGTACAGAAACTTTTGGGAAGGGAACCGTGCAAAATATTCAAGACTTGGGTGACGACAGTGAATTGAAAATGACGATCATGAAATGGTTGACACCGAATGAAGAATGGGTCAATGATCAAGGCGTCATGCCGGATTATGAAGCCGATTATCCCGATTATGCCTATCTTGCACCATTGCCGAGGGACAACGCCTTAAAATCCGGGCAAAGTTCAGATGCTGTCTATAATCTGAATCAATTTTTGGCAGCGTTAGGATATGATACGAATGGCGATACCTTTAATGATCAGACGGAGGCCGCAGTGACGGCTTTTCAAAAGAAACTGTCGCTTACTGAAAGCGGCAAAGTCGATGCTGAAACAGCACAAGCAATCGAGGGAGCTGTGTCTGAAAAAATCAAGGCTGAAGATCCAGCTTATCTCAAAGCTTTGTCATTATTGGCAGGAGATTGACAGAAAAAGAGAGGAGGGGATTTGCAATGACGCCCAATAATCAATGGCGAGATCGTTTCTGGTTGATAGTTAAATACGCGTTGATTGCTTTTGCAACAGCGTTTTTGATTCGAGCGTTTTTGTTGATTCCCGTACCGGTTTCAGGCAACTCGATGGAAGGGACGCTGCGGCAAGGTGATATGGTGATCATTGAGAAAATCTCGCCGATTCGACGATTTGATGTGGTTGTATTCCAAATGCCAGATGGTTCTACCTACATCAAACGGGTGATCGGCATGCCTGGAGATGCTGTGAAGTATGAAGATGACCAACTATACATTAATGGAGAGCCTGTCGAAGAGCCTTTTTTGGTAAAAAATCGCAACAATGATCATGAAACAGCTTCTTACACAAATGATTTTGACTTAGAAACACTTTTGGGGGTTGAAAAATTAGGGAAAGATAGCTATTTTGTGATTGGCGACAATCGCAGAGCTTCAAAAGATAGCCGGTCCTTTGGCCCGATTTCAGGAGATGCAATTTTAGGGAATGCACGATTGGTTTATTATCCTCTATCACATATCCGTTTGATTTGACGTGTTTCATTGACCCATTGGCCCTTTGTCAAAGCTGCTGTTTTGATAGAGGGTTTTTGTCATTGAATGGGTAATAAAAAAAATGATACCTTTAAAAAAAGGGTAGTATCTGCCACAGAAAGTACAAGGATACTTCTGCAGCAGTCTGTGGGTTGGCCGAACAGGTTTCTAAAGAATCTGCGGGAATCATGATTCTGTTATAGACGAATGCCTATGAAACCCGTATAATATCAACGGACATGAGAATATCACCGGTACCATAGCAGTCTTAGCGGAAAGCAAATCCGCTGGATAGTTCATGCAGTGGAAAGAAAGATATTCTTGATCGTAAAGGAGGATATAGAATGACTATTCAATGGTTTCCAGGACATATGGCAAAAGCCAGACGTGAAGTCAGCGAAAAATTAAAATTTGTGGATATTGTCTTTGAATTGGTTGATGCCAGATTGCCGATTTCATCACGCAATCCAATGCTTGACCAACTATTACAGCAAAAACCACGTTTGATTTTGATCAACAAAGCCGATTTGGCAGATCCGCAACAAACCAAGCAGTGGGTCGCCTATTTTAAAAAGCAAGGGTATATCGCATTAGCCATCAATGCCCAAGATAATCAAGGAATCAAAGGAATCGTACCGGCTGCCAAAGAAGTATTGAAAGACAAAATAGCCCGTGATAAAGCGAGAGGATTGAAACCCCGAGCGATTCGTGCAATGGTGATCGGTATTCCTAACGTTGGTAAATCAACGTTGATGAATCGTCTTGTTGGCAAAAAAATCGCCCAAACCGGCAATAAACCTGGTGTCACCAAGGGGCAACAATGGTTGCGTTTTGGTAATGAGGTTGAGTTGTTGGACACGCCAGGGATTTTATGGCCGAAATTTGAAGATCCAGAGATTGGCAAAAGATTGGCATTGACTGGTGCCATCAAGGATCAGTTGATCCACTTAGATGATATTGCGCTCTATGGCTTAGACTTTTTTGCGCGTTATTACCCAGATAAAGTTGCGGCGCGTTATAACTTGACGGCAGAAGAAGCAGCGTTATTGGCGCCGGAACTTTTGATGAAAATCACCCAAAAAAGAGGTTATAAAGACAATTATGATCGCGGTGCAGAGCTCGTAGTTTTTGATATACGTCAAGGGAAATTGGGTCGGTATACGTTAGATCGTTTAGAGGAGTTAGATGAGGCAGATGACGCAGTCGATTAAAGAAATCAAAACCCGTTTATTTGATCCGCAGTTTGACGATTTGGCTTACTTTGCAGCTTTGAAAGAAGATGCCCGCATCGGAGTCAAAAAACTTATTGAACAATATGAAAAACAGCAAATGAAGCAACAGCAACTATTGACCAAGTTTCAGGAGATGTCTATCTTTGAACAAGCAGCCTATGCAGATGGTGTGCGGTTTATTGCAGGAATCGATGAGGTTGGTCGCGGGCCGCTGGCAGGACCGGTGGTTGCAGCTGCTGTGATTTTGCCAAAAGATAGTCAAATCTTAGGCTTGAATGACTCGAAACAACTATCTCAGAAAAAAAAGGATGCGTTATTTGTTGAGATTCAAAATCAAGCCATTGCTATCGGTATTGGGGTTGTGCCCCATGATGAGATTGACCGTTTAAACATTTATCAAGCGAGTCGTTTGGCAATGAAAATTGCCTTAGAAGATTTAGCTATCACGCCAGAGTACGTATTGGTAGATGCGATGACGATCGATACAGCTATTAAGCAGCAAAGTTTGATCAAAGGTGATGCCCGGTCCAACAGCATTGCTGCCGCAAGTATCATTGCGAAAGTCTATCGTGATAATCTCATGATTGATTTTCATCATACCTATCCTCATTATGGATTTGATAAGAATGCAGGTTATGGTACCAAGGTTCATTTAGAGGGCTTGAAGACGCATGGGATTTGTCCAATCCATCGAAAAACTTTTGCCCCAGTCAAACAATACGTATAAATTTCGTTCAAACCTCTTTTTTTAGCGAATCTTATTTAAAGAATGCTATTGAAATGAGGTTTTTTATGATGCGCTATAATGAATGTTCAGATTTTGAAAAACAGATGATCAAGTTGTACTACTGTCGGGGAATAGGTCTAAAAAGTTGTTGGCGGATCATCAAACATTGGATAGCTCAGCAGGCCACAATCGTCAACCTTGCAGACTTGTACAGATTAGGTATTACCGCTAAGAAAGCTGACAGCATCTATCGGTCATGGCAACAAATGACTGATGCGCATATGCGCCAAATGCTCGATCAGCAGCAACTGATCACTTATTTTTCATCAGATTATCCAGCTTTGTTAAGACAAATTCCAGATCCTCCATTGCTCTTATTCTATCAAGGCAATCTGTCGTTGCTCCATCAACCATGTCTGGCTATCGTTGGGGCACGTGATGCATCGATCTATGCCAGAAAAGTGTGTGAAAAATTAGTGCCACCACTGGTAGCGGCAGATTATGCGATTATAAGTGGCTTAGCAAAAGGCGTCGATAGTTTTGCCCATGAATCAACATTGCGTAATCATGGTCAAACGATTGCAGTCGTTGGTACAGGTGTTGACATCTGTTATCCTTCATCTTCAAGAGACATCTATGACGAAATCAAACAAGCACATTTGGTGATCAGTGAATATCCTGCTGGCACTTTGCCGCAGCGCTTTCATTTCCCAATGCGCAATCGCTTGATTGCTGGTATTGCACAAGGGGTCTGTGTGATCGAAGCCAAAGAAAAAAGCGGCTCACTGATTACGGCCCAGTTGGCATTAGAAAACGGGCGTGAAGTGTTTGCTGTGCCTGGAGAAATTATTTCAACACAATCAAAAGGCTGTCATCAATTGATTCAAGATGGTGCGAAATGTACAATCAATGCTTCAGATATTATACAAGAATGCATGCAATTTTAACTTTTGTAATCAACCTTCCTTGACAAAACTTTTTTCGAAAGCTATGATAAGCTACGATTTGTATGTTTGTTCAACATATGATAGATTCATTGATTGAAGGTATATATATAGTAGGAAAAAATCAAGGAAGGAGCCATTTTCTATATGGCATATAAATATTTAGTGATTGTGGAATCGCCAGCAAAGGCGAAAACCATTGAAAAATACCTCGGACGAAACTACAAAGTAGTTGCGAGCGTGGGACATATTCGAGATTTACCGAAAAGCAAGATGGGCATCGATACGGAAAATGACTACGAGCCGCATTATATTTCGATTCGCGGTAAAGGTGATGTCATCAAATCTTTACGTTCTGCAGCCAAAAAAGCTGAAAAAGTTTATCTCGCAAGTGACCCGGATAGAGAAGGAGAAGCCATTGCTTGGCACTTGGCGTTCCTGTTAGGGCTTGATTTGAAGGATCAAAATCGGGTGGTTTTCAATGAAATCACCAAAGATGCTGTGAAAGCAGCCTTCAAAGAACCAAGAACTATCGATGTTGATTTGGTGGATGCACAACAGGCACGCCGGATTTTAGATCGTCTTGTAGGGTATTCATTGAGTCCGATTTTGTGGCGCAAAGTCAAGAAAGGCTTAAGTGCGGGTCGTGTGCAATCTGTTGCCTTAAAAATTATTATTGATCGCGAAAAGGAAATTCGTGATTTTGTACCAGAAGAATATTGGAGTATCGATGGGAACTTTAAGAAAGCGACCAAAAAATTTAAAGCCAATTTCTGGGGATTAGACGGTAAAAAGAAAAAATTACCGAATGCTGAAAGTATCAAAGAAGTGACAGAACGGTTAAAGAGCAAAGATTTCCAAGTGACAAAAGTGGAAAAGAAAGAGCGTAAACGGAATCCAGCAGCGCCATTTACAACGAGTAGTTTGCAACAAGAAGCAGCCCGTAAATTGAATTTCCGGACCAGGAAAACCATGATGGTTGCCCAACAATTGTATGAAGGAATTGCTCTAGGCAAGCAAGGAACGGTCGGTTTGATCACCTATATGCGTACTGATTCGACAAGGATCGCGGACTCAGCGAAAGCCGAAGCAGCTGAGTTTATTGAAAGCACCTATGGTACAGAATTTTCAGCCCATGGCGGTAAAAAACGAGCCAATGCACAAGGGGCGCAAGATGCCCATGAAGCGGTACGTCCTTCAAGTGTGTTACGGACACCAGAGAGCATTGAAAAATTCTTGGATAAAGATCAAATGAAATTATATCGTTTGATTTGGTCCCGTTTTGTAGCCAGCCAAATGACTCCAGCAATTTTGGACACGATGAAAGTGACGTTGGATCAAAATGGTGTGATTTTTATCGCGAACGGGTCAAAAATCAAATTTAAAGGCTTCATGCAAGTCTATGTTGAAGGGCGCGATGACGGCAAAGAAGACAAAGAAAACATTTTGCCTGAATTAGCTGAAGGGGATGTCGTTCAATCTGTATCGATCGAACCCAAACAGCACTTTACACAACCCCCTGCCCGTTTTAGTGAAGCAACACTGATCAAAACACTAGAAGAAAATGGTGTGGGTCGGCCATCAACTTATGCGCCAACGCTTGAAACTATTCAACGCAGATACTATGTGAAATTGGCACAAAAACGTTTTGAACCTACGGAATTAGGAGAAATCGTCAATTCATTGATCGAAGAATTTTTCCCGCAAATCGTGGATACTCACTTTACAGCTGAGATGGAAAATCGTTTAGACAGTATCGAAGCCGGGAAAGAGGAATGGGTCAAGGTGGTCGATCAATTCTATCGTCCATTTGAAAAAGACTTGACTACCGCCGAAGAACAGATCGAAAAGATTCAAATCAAAGATGAACCAGCTGGTTTTGACTGTGACTTGTGTGGTCATCCAATGGTGATCAAATTGGGGCGTTATGGCAAATTTTACGCTTGTAGCAACTTCCCTGATTGTCGCAATACTAAGCCGATCGTCAAGGAAATCGGTGTTGAATGTCCTGTCTGTCATGAAGGGCAAGTGGTCGAGCGCAAATCGAAAAAAAATCGTTTGTTCTACGGTTGTACCCGTTATCCAGAGTGCGACTTTACTTCATGGGATAAACCTGTCGGTCGTAATTGTCCGAAATGTGACAACTATTTGGTCGAAAAGAAAGTCAAAGGTGGCAAACAAGTTGTTTGTATCAATGGCGATTATGAAGAGCAAGTTCAAAAATAATGTGTTTATTTAATACAAAAGAATCGGCAACTCTGCAACAGCATCTAAGCTTATTGCTTAAATGGTGCGTGAGGATTTGTCGGTCCTTTTGCTTAAACCATTCATCTATGAAAAAATGCTGTATATAAAAAGGAGTAAAAGTATGAAGCAAATAAATGTAATCGGTGCCGGATTGGCTGGAAGTGAAGCTGCATGGCAAGCTGCTGAAGCAGGAGTGGCCGTGAATCTATATGAAATGCGCCCCAAAAAAACGACGGAGGCCCATCATACCAATAACTTTGCTGAATTGGTCTGTACGAATTCCCTAAGAGGCAATAATCTGACCAACGCTGTCGGTGTCTTGAAAGAAGAAATGCGCCGTTTAAACTCTGTGATCATTACATCAGCGGATGCAACTGCAGTACCAGCAGGCGGGGCATTAGCAGTTGATCGCGATGATTTCTCAGCCCTCGTGACCAAGAAAGTCAAAGAACATCCATTGGTAACTGTCATTGAAGAAGAGATCACTGAGATACCAGAAGGAATCACAGTCATTGCGACAGGTCCGTTGACCTCGGCGCCACTATCAAAAGCCATTCAAGCATTCAATGGATCGGAAGGTTTTTACTTCTACGATGCTGCAGCACCGATCGTTGATAAATCAACGATCAATATGGACAAAGTTTATCTTAAGTCACGTTATGATAAGGGGGAAGCCGCTTATTTGAATTGTCCAATGACAAAAGAAGAGTTTTACGCGTTTCGTGAAGCATTGCTTGAAGCTGAGGTAGCACCACTCAAAGAATTTGAAAAAGAAAAATTCTTTGAAGGCTGTATGCCGATCGAAGTGATGGCAGGACGCGGACCAAAAACGATGTTGTTTGGTCCAATGAAGCCAGTTGGACTGGAAGATCCAAAAACCGGTAAGCGACCATACGCAGTGATTCAATTACGCCAAGACAACGCAGCAGCGTCATTGTATAACATTGTTGGTTTCCAAACCCATTTGAAATGGGGCGAACAAAAACGGGTCTTTCGCATGATTCCAGGTCTAGAAGAAGCTGAATTTGTTCGTTTTGGTGTCATGCACCGCAATAGCTTTATGAATTCTCCAGAATTGCTGCAACAAACCTATCAGTCGAAAAAACGGGATGACCTTTTCTTTGCAGGTCAAATGACCGGGGTCGAGGGGTATGTAGAAAGTGCTGCTAGTGGTTTGATTGCTGGTATCAATGCTGCCAAATTAGCCAATGATCAAGCACCAGTTGTCTTCCCACAAGAAACAGCTATTGGCAGTATGGCCTATTATATTACCCATGCAGAAGGCAAACATTTCCAACCGATGAATGCCAATTTTGGTTTGCTGCCAGAATTGCCAGAGCGGATCCGCGATAAAAAATCCCGTTATGAGGCTTTGGCCAATCGTGCATTGAACGCTTTAGCAACTGCAAAGGCGGAATTGCTGTAATCAATCAAAAAATCCTCTTACTTTAAATTAGCAAGAGGATTTTTTTTTAATTTGTCTTGAAACTTTTCATGCAGTGACTTATGATAGTTTGTAACAATGAAAGGCGGTGAACAAGGTGGCCGAAGAGTGGTTCTCGATGATTCAAAGTTACTTAGGACAATTTCCGACAGTTATTCAATTTTTGGGCTGGTTGATTCTCATCATTGGCGGACTATTGATCGTATTTTTGTTATTTAGCTTATTGCTAGCGCCATTTATGTGGCTATATAATCGTATAACAGATAAAAACAGCAGCAATGTGCTCAATCAATCCGACTTTTTGATTGGTGAATTGACTGAAAAAATAGAAGGGTCATCCATGGGAGAGGTGATGGAGATTGGCAGTCAAACTGCACGTTCCGTCTATCCAGCGATGCTCTACCGCGTGGAGGATCGCAGCAAGAATATCCGGTTGCCGGTGGGCACCAAAGTCATCATTGTTGAGATTGATCAAAAAGGAATCGCTTTGGTGGTTGAGAGTAAAAATTTTATAGAATAGGAAGTGTGCAGGTATGGTAGATTCAGGTTCAGCTTTACAATTTTTAAGTAACCCTATTTTTTGGTTGATTATTTTGTTGGTTTTATTGATAGCGTTTTTAATGATCCGTTACCGCATTGGTAAACCCGATGAAGCATTGATCGTTACAGGCTCTTTCTTAGGCAAAGAAGGCATCAAAATTCTAAAAAACAGTGGGACGTTTGTGATTCCGATCGTTCAAAAAGCCCATAAGCTAAGCTTGCTGACCCACAAGTTAGAGATTGGTACGCCAGAAGTTTATACGGAACAAGGTGTACCGATCAAAGCCAGTGCGACTGTCTTAGTCAAAGTTGGCAACAGTACAGGGTCTATTAAAACTGCAGCTGAACAATATTTAGGAAAATCAACTGCTGAATTGGAAGACGAAGCCCAAGAAGTATTGGAAGGTCATTTACGAGCGATTCTTGGAACAATGACAGTTGAAGCGATTTACAAAAATCGTGATGACTTTGCTGAACAGGTCCAAGAAGTGGCTTCAACAGACTTGAAAAAGATGGGGTTAGAAATCGTTTCTTTCACGATCAAAGATGTGTCAGATACCAATGGCTACCTAGATGCGTTAGGTCGTCCACAAATCGCAGTCGTGAAGAAAAATGCGGAAGTCGCTGAATCAAATGCATTGCGTGAAACGCGGATCAAACAAGCTGAGAACGAACAGTTGGCACAGCATGAGGAAATCCGCAGACAAACAGAGATTGCTGAAGCGACGAAAGAAATGGCGTTGAAACAAGCGCAGTATAAACAAGAACGCGAAGTTGCCGACGCAAAAGCAGAACAAATTGCTGTCGGTGAAAAAATGAAAGTTCAGTTGATCGAACAAGAAAAGAATATTGAGATTCAAGAAAAACAAGCAGAGTTAACAGAGAAAGAATTGAATGCAACCGTTCGTAAAAAAGCTGAAGCGGATAAATATGTCGTAGAACAAAATGCCTTGGCGGACAAAGCAAGAGAAATCGCCCACGCCCAAGCAGAAGCGGAAAAAGTGAAGCTGGCTGCTCAAGCCGAAGCCGAACGCATCGAAAAACTTGGTTCTGCAGACGCTGATAGAATCGCTAAAGTCGGTCAAGCTGAAGCAGAGAGTCGCGAAAAAATGGCCGTTGCTTTGACCAAATTGAATGAAGCGGGTATTTTGATGGAATTCATTAAAGTCTTGCCGGAAATCGCCAAAGAAGTCAATGCACCTTTAAGCAATATTGATAAAGTGGTGAGTTTTGGCGGCAATGACGGCCTTCATGGCATGGGCGAGGCAGGTTTGGCACGAACATTTGATACGATCAAAGAAACAACTGGTTTAGATTTAGTTGGTTTGATCAATGATACGATGTCTACAAAACAAGGAAACAAAGAATTGGTTGGTGCATTATCAGAGCATCCGCAAACAAAAACAGTTCAACCAGATATAGAATAATCATTAGAGGAGACAAACGGGGGTCAATGAAGCAAGTGACTCCATGTTTGTCGGCCTCTTTTTTTGTTGAAACAATTGAAAAATAGTGTAAAAAAGGTGGAATTTTCTTAGAAAGTTTTCACAATTATGTCTAAACTTTGAAATATTGGTTAAATTCTGACAATTCGTTTGTCTTTTTTATATGGCTGTGATACAGTTATTTTGAATCACGGAATGAGGGATTATTTTGCAAGAAGAGCAACTAAAAAATGAATTCTTTCGTTATCTTATTGTTGAAAGAGGTTATTCTGAGAAGACGAAGAAAGCCTATCAAGAAGATATGGAAAAGTTTTTTCAGTTTTTGGCAGATTCCGGCAACAGCGCGTTCTTAACGATCGATTATCGTGATGTTAGAGTGTACCTGAGTTATCTGAACGAACAGGGTTACAGCCGTAATTCAATCAGCCGTAAAATGGCGAGTTTGCGTTCGTTTTATCAATATTTAACGAAGCATGAAGTCATCAAAGAAAATCCCTTTGCCTATATCCATATGAAAAAAAAGAATGCGAAATTACCGCGTTTTTTTTATGAAAAAGAAATGGCCGCTTTATTTGAAAGTGTGGCAGGGGATGAACCATTACAGCAGCGCAACCAAGCGCTATTGGAAGTGCTATATGGATCTGGATTGCGGGTCAGCGAATGCAGCAATTTGACGATAACTGACATCGATTGGGAAAGTGGCGTTTTGTTGATTCACGGAAAAGGCAATAAAGATCGGTATGTTCCTTTTGGCAGTTATGCCCAAAAAGCCGTCAAGCGGTACCTTTCTGATGGTCGACAGCGATTGATCGAGAAACATCAAAAAGACCATTCATTCGTTTTTGTCAATCACTTAGGCGATGGCATCACACCAACTGGCATTGAATATGTTCTCAATCAAGTGATTCAAAAAAGCAGTCTAGACAGTCAGATCCATCCGCATATGTTGCGTCATACCTTTGCGACTCATTTATTGAATCATGGGGCTGATATGCGGACAGTGCAAGAATTGTTGGGACATGCGAATTTATCAACAACACAAATCTATGCACATGTCACCAAAGACAGTTTGCAAAAAAATTATCGCCAATTTCATCCAAGGGCATAATCATTATGGGAGGAAAACAAAATGAAATCAGAATTTCATTCAACCACTATTTGCGGGGTTGAAAAAGATGGCAAGTTTGCCATGGCTGGAGATGGCCAAGTCACAATGGGCGAACAAGTCGTCATGAAGGGCACAGCCAAAAAAGTACGGCGCATTTATAATGGCGAAGTGATCGTCGGTTTTGCCGGCAGTGTGGCCGATGCGTTTACGCTAGAAGAAAAATTTGAAGGAAAACTCAATGAATATAATGGCAATTTGCAACGTGCAGCAGTTGAATTAGCACAAGAATGGCGCACACAGCAATCAATGCAAAAATTAGAAGCCATGCTGATCGTCATGAATGACAAAGAAATGCTTTTGGTATCAGGTACCGGAGAGGTCATTACCCCTGATGAAGGGATCTTGGCAATCGGGTCTGGCGGGAATTATGCCTTAGCGGCAGCTCGAGCTATGAAGCGTTATGGTGGAGATCTTTCCGCGAAAGAAATTGCTGAAGGTGCATTGCATATCGCGGCAGATATTTGTGTGTTTACGAATCATAATATTATTGTTGAAGAGTTTTAAGAGGTGGAAAAATGACAAAACAAAACAAATCACCACGTGAGATCGTTCAAGAACTAGATGAATATATCGTAGGACAAACAGCTGCCAAAAAATCAGTAGCTGTGGCTTTGCGCAATCGTTACCGTCGATTGCAATTAGATGAAAAAATGCAGCAAGATGTGACACCTAAAAATATCTTGATGATTGGCCCAACTGGTGTCGGAAAGACGGAGATTGCGCGCCGATTAGCAAAAATCGTCGATGCACCTTTTGTGAAGTTGGAAGCAACCAAATTTACTGAGGTGGGTTATGTAGGACGAGATGTTGAATCAATGGTACGCGATCTTGTTGAAAATGCGATCCAAATCGTTAAAAAAGAACAGTACAAAAATGTGCGTATTCAAGCGGAGAAAAAAGCCAACCGGCGTTTGGTCAAAGTGCTCGTACCAGGCATCAAGAAAGAACAAAAGAAACAAGGAAATCCTTACGAACAGATGATGAACATGTTCAATGGCGCACAACAGCCGCAAGAACCAAAAGAGGAGCTGACGGATGAGATCCGCAGCAATCGGCAAGCTATTTTTGAACAGTTGGAAAAAGGATTGCTGGACAATCGCGAGGTAACGATCCAAGTAGATGAACCCAAAAACCAAGCACCAGCTATGAACAATGGCTTGGAACAAATGGGGATTGATTTGAATGAAACCCTTGGCGCGTTGAAACCGCAGAAGAAAATCGAACGAACCGTCACTGTCAAAGAAGCCCGAGAGTTATTGATCCAAGAAGAATCTTCTAAATTGGTCAATGATGCTGATATTCATAGTGCGGCGTTACGTTTGGCCGAGTCGAGCGGTATTATTTTCCTTGATGAAATCGACAAAGTGACCTCTAAATCACAGCAGTCAGGTGAAGTATCCCGTGAAGGTGTCCAACGAGACATCTTGCCGATCGTTGAAGGCTCTCAAGTCAATACCAAATATGGTGCCTTGCAGACCGACCATATTCTCTTTATTGCATCGGGGGCTTTTCACTTATCAAAACCAAGTGATTTGATTCCGGAATTGCAAGGTCGTTTCCCAATTCGTGTTGAATTGGATGATTTGACCAAAGAAGACTTTGTCAAGATTTTGACAGAGCCCAATAATGCCCTTGTTAAACAGTATGTCGCTTTGTTGGCAACCGAAAATGTCAAAGTGACCTTTACTTTGGAGGCTATCCAAAAAATTGCCGAGATTGCCTTTCAAGTCAATCGAGACACAGATAATATCGGTGCGCGCCGCTTGCATACGATTTTAGAAAAACTTTTAGAAGATTTATTATTTGAAGCTTCAGAGATGCAAATGGGTGAAATTACTATCACTGAAGCCTATGTCGAAGAAAAACTCGCTTCAATTGCTGAAGACCAAGACTTAAGTCGTTATATTTTATAAAGGGAGCAAACCAATGAAAACATTATTAGAAAAGACGAGACAAATCAATGAACTATTACAACAAAAAAATACCTTTAATCTAGCTTCAGATTTGCCTTACGATAAAATGGCTGTCATTTTAGGAAATATCCTAGACAGTAATGCGTACATTATTAGTAGTGATGGTAGTGTCTTAGGGTTCGTTGAAAATCATGATGTCAACAATGAGCGTATCAAAAAAATGTTTATGGAAAAGCAATTTCCTAAAAATTATACTGATTTAGTGGATCACTTATCTTCAACGGAAGCAAACGTCCCGATCAGTGATGATATGACGGCATTTCCAATTGAAGTACGTGAGTTATATCCTGATGGTCTGACAACCATTGTCCCTATCTATGGTGCGGGTGAGCGTTTAGGCACCATCATTCTTTCACGAATCGATAAATCTTTTGATGATAATGATTTGGTTTTGGCTGAATATAGTGCAACGGTTGTTGGTATGCAATTTTTATATCAAAAGTCTCGCAGTATTGAAGCTGATGTCCGTAGTACGACAGCCGTTCAGATGGCAATCAACACATTGTCTTATAGTGAATTAAAAGCTGTCCAAGCGATTTTTGAAGCCTTGGAAGGGGATGAAGGACGTCTGACAGCATCAAGTATTGCAGACCGAATTGGTATCACCCGCTCAGTCATTGTTAATGCCTTGCGTAAACTTGAATCAGCGGGTATTATTGAATCACGTTCGTTAGGTATGAAAGGTACCTACTTGAAGGTGCTGAATAGCCGCTTTAAAGAAGAATTGACGAAACATCAATATTAGGAGATGAGATGATGACAGTTACCATCACTGCCGGTCATTTGCAAGCAACGATTGCAGAAAAAGGCGCAGAGCTGCAAAGCTTGTTCGATAGCCATATCGATTTAGAATATATTTGGCAAGCTGATCCGAAGCATTGGGGCAAACATGCACCGATTTTATTCCCGATCGTAGGCGCATTAAAGAACGATAGCTACGTGTATCAAGGGAAAACGTATCATTTGCCTCGTCATGGTTTTGCTCGTGACATGGATTTTGAAGTGATTGATCAGCGTGATGATTATGTACTGTTTCAATTAGAAAGTTCGACGGCAACAAAAGCGGTCTATCCATTTGCGTTTTGTTTGCACGTAAGTTACGAACTTGGGGGCGACGGACTCGTTGTCAAATATAAGGTCAAGAATAGCGGTCAAGAAGATATGCTCTTTTCGATTGGCGGTCATCCCGCTTTCAAGGTGCCTTTAGAAAAAGGTCTGACCTTTGAAGATTATTATTTGGCTTTTTCGCCGAAGAAATCGCGGGTCAAGTTGCCCTTGAAAGGCAACTATATTGATTACGAACAGCGGACCTTGGGGCAAACCAATACTGATCTCAGCTTGACCCATGAGATGTTCGAAAATGATGCCCTTATCTTTGAGACCAAAGGATTACAGTCTTTCTCGATTCGGAGTGAAAAATCACCGCATAGTGTGACGCTGAGCTATAATCAAATGCCGTATGTAGGCTTTTGGTCTACGTATCCTACTAAATCACCATTTTTGTGTATTGAACCATGGTGCGGCATCGCCGATACGATAGAAAGTAATGGTGACTTGAAAGATAAGGTCGGTATGCAGATCTTGGCAGCAAATACCGATTTCGAAACCAAATATTCGATTACTGTCAAATAAGAAAAAAGAAGCTGAGAAAAGCGACATTTGCTTTTCTCAGCTTCTACTATTGTTTGTTCAGGCCGAATGGTACACGACTTTCAGTACCGTTTTTGATTCGTGAAATGTTTTCGCGATGACGGAAAAAGATGAAAATCGTCACACCTATGGCAATACACGTCAGCAACCAGTTTTGTTCAGGCAAGATGACAGGTGCCACGAGAGGGATGACCACGGTGGACAATGTGATCAAACAAGCCGCGATCATACTGGTCAAACTGACCATACTTGTGATATAAAGACAAATCACAAAAATCATTGCGGAGTATAAAAAGAAAATCGGGTTGAAGCCTAAGAGCATGCCCGCGCTTGTCGCGACTGCTTTGCCGCCTTTGAACTTGGCAAAAATCGGGAAAGTATGACCAAGAATTGCACAAACCCCAAACCATAGCGGATTGATCCCTTGGATATGGAAAATCAAGGGCAGACAAGTAGCCAAAGTGCCTTTCAAAATGTCCATAGCTAAAACAGTGATACCCGCCTTTTTTCCTAGTACACGAAAGGTATTTGTGGTTCCAGTATTGCCACTGCCAAATTGGCGAATGTCTTTTTTGAAAAACAATTGTCCGATCCATACACCTGATGGAATGGAGCCTAATAGATAAGCAACAATGAATAATAGAATTGTTTCCATAATAACCAACTTTCTTTATAGGGCTAGGGCAATTTTAGCATGAAACTGCCTATCCAACAATAAGAAAAACTTCCGAGAAACAGATCATGGGTCGTGTCTGGGCGCATACAAACTTGTATAAACAAGAAAAAAAGGATAAGATGATTTAGAAAAATGTTCGCTTGAAAAAAGTGGATTTTGTGTTAAGATTTTTTTTGCGGTCTTTTCTTCCGAGAAAAAGAGACTGAACAAGATTAAAGGAGCGGTGGCTTTGGCAAAGAAAACCACAGAATATAATGATGCCTCCATCCAAGTTTTAGAAGGCTTAGAGGCAGTAAGAAAACGGCCAGGGATGTATATCGGCTCAACAGACGGGCGAGGACTGCATCATCTTGTGTATGAAATCGTGGATAATGCCGTTGATGAAGCACTATCAGGTTACGGCAATGAAATTGATGTAACGATCCATTCGGACAATAGCATTAGCGTCCGAGATAATGGACGGGGGATGCCTGTCGGTATGCACGCATCCGGTATTCCAACTGTGCAAGTTATTTTTACTGTACTGCATGCCGGAGGAAAATTTGGTCAAGGCGGCTACAAAACGTCAGGTGGACTGCATGGTGTTGGCGCGAGTGTTGTGAATGCCCTATCTAGTCATTTATCTGTGACGATCGTGAGAGACGGCATCGAATATCAAGCAGCATTCAAAAATGGCGGTCATCCGGCTGGGACGTTGAAAAAAGTCGGCAAGACGCGTAAGCCGACTGGAACGACTGTGACCTTCAAACCAGATGATACGATTTTTACGGTTACCAAATTCTCCTACGAAACATTGTCAGAACGCTTGAGAGAATCAGCCTTTTTATTGAAAGGTGTCAAAATCACCTTGACGGATGAAAGAGGCGAAGAACCACTGACGGAAGTCTTTTTATATGAAGATGGAATCAAAGAATTCGTTGATTATTTGAATGAAGAAAAAGACACGTTAACACCAGTCATTTATTTTTCAGGTACAAAAGAAGCCATCGAAGTTGAGTTGGCTTTTCAATATAATGATGGGTATTCCGAAAATGTACTTTCTTTTGTTAATAATGTTCGGACGAGAGATGGTGGTACCCACGAAGTCGGTATGAAAACATCGATGACGAAAGCATTCAATGAATATGCCCGTAAAGTCAATTTGCTGAAAGAAAAAGACAAGAATTTAGAAGGCAGTGATTTCCGCGAAGGATTAGCTGCTGTGCTATCTATCAGAGTACCTGAGAATTTATTGCAGTTTGAAGGACAAACCAAAGGAAAATTGGGTACCCCTTTAGCACGGAATGCCGTAGATGCGGTGATTGGTGAACAAATGGGCTACTATTTACAAGAAAATAGTGAAATGAGCCAAATGTTGGTGCGCAAAGCCATCAAAGCGCGAGAAGCACGAGAAGCTGCCCGCAAAGCCCGAGAAGAAAGCCGGACCGGGAAAAAGCGCAAAAAAGGCGAGTCATTGCTTTCTGGTAAGCTGACACCAGCACAATCACGCAATCCTAAGAAAAATGAACTATATTTGGTCGAAGGGGATTCCGCTGGCGGGTCTGCCAAGCAAGGGCGTGACCGTAAATTCCAAGCGATTTTGCCTTTACGTGGTAAGGTCATCAATACCGAAAAAGCTAAAATGCAAGATATCCTCAAAAACGAAGAAATCAATACCATGATTTATACGATAGGTGCTGGCGTCGGTCCTGAATTTTCGATCGAAGATTGCAATTATGACAAAGTAATCATCATGACGGATGCTGATACCGATGGCGCCCATATCCAAGTGCTGCTGCTTACCTTCTTTTATCGCTATATGAAACCTTTGATTGAAGCAGGCAAAGTCTACATCGCCTTGCCGCCATTGTACAAAGTATCAAAAGGGACAGGGAAAAAAGCAATTTTGGAATATGCATGGACAGATGAGGAACTAAGTCAATTGACCAAAAAAATCGGCAAAGGCTATATGTTGCAGCGTTACAAAGGACTTGGTGAAATGAATGCTGATCAACTGTGGGAAACCACGATGGATCCAGATACGCGCACATTGATCCGAGTGAGAATCGATGACGCTGCGCAGGCGGAACGTCGGGTGACTACGTTGATGGGTGATAAAGTTGAGCCTCGGAGAAAATGGATCGAAAGCCATGTGCAATTTAGTCTGGAAGAAGATGGCAGTATCTTAGATAAAAAAGAAGAAACTGTACCTGATTTAGTGGACGAAAAACTAAAAGATACCGAACAAGCTGAAGATCGACGCTTGAAAATGGAATAGGAGGTGGTTTCTTGGAACATAAGAACAACATTCAAGAATTAACGTTAGAAGAAGTGATGGGAGATCGCTTTGGCCGCTACTCGAAATATATCATTCAAGAGCGGGCGCTGCCGGATATTCGTGATGGCCTAAAACCAGTTCAGCGTCGTATCTTATTTGCGATGAATCAAGACGGTAATACGTATGATAAAGGGTTTCGAAAATCGGCAAAATCGGTAGGGAATATCATGGGGAATTTTCATCCCCATGGTGATTCAAGTATTTACGAAGCGATGGTGCGCATGAGTCAAGATTGGAAACTACGGCAAGTCTTGATCGAAATGCACGGAAACAATGGGAGCATGGATGGTGATCCGCCAGCAGCCATGCGTTATACCGAAGCTCGTTTATCTGAGTTGAGCGGTGAATTGCTGAAGGATATTGAAAAAGATACCGTTGAATTGGTTTGGAACTTTGATGATACCGAAAAAGAACCGACTGTTTTGCCAGCAAAATACCCCAATTTGTTGGTCAATGGATCAACAGGTATCTCTGCAGGTTATGCTACTGAGATTCCAACCCATAATCTAGGCGAAATCATTGATGGCACGATTTATTTGATCGACCATCCTCAAGCAACCCTTGATCAATTGATGAAGTATATCCCAGGACCAGATTTTCCAACGGGCGGTATTTTACAAGGGAAAGAGGAAATCAAAAAGGCCTACGAAACCGGGCGTGGAAAAGTCATTTTACGTTCAAAGACCAAAATCGAAGACATCAAAGGCGGCAAACAACAAATTGTAATCAACGAAATTCCTTATGAAGTCAATAAGGCCAATTTGGTTAAAAAGATGGATGAAATCCGCTTGAACAAACGGATCGATGGTATTGCAGAAGTCCGTGATGAAACCGATCGGACTGGATTGCAGATCGTGGTCGAATTGAAGAAAGAAGCCAATGCACAAGGAATCTTGAATTACCTGTTCAAAAATACCGAGCTGCAAATCAACTACAATTTCAATATGGTGGCTATCGATGAGATGCGCCCGCAACAAGTTGGCTTGAAACATATTCTGGAAAGTTATATCAAACATCGTAGAGAAGTCATTGAAAAACGCAGCCGATTTGAATTGCAAAAAGCCCAACGCCGTCAGCATATTGTCGATGGATTGATGAAAGCATTATCGATCCTTGATGAAGTGATTGCGACGATTCGAGGAAGTAAAGACAAAAAGGATGCAAAGAACAACTTAGTCGTGCAACATGGTTTTACCGAAGAGCAATCTGAAGCAATTGTGAACTTGCAATTGTATCGATTGACGAATACCGATATCACGCAATTACAAGCAGAAGCCAAAGAGCTAGCAGAAACAATTGCGCACTTGACGATGATTTTAAATGAAGAAGCCGAATTATTGAAAGTCATCAAAAAAGAACTAAAAGAGATCAAGAAGAAATATCCATCTGATCGAATGACTGAGATCGAAGCAGAAATCGAAGAAATAAAAATTGAGACCCAAGTATTGGTTGCACAAGAAGAAGTTGTTGTGACTGTTACGAAAGATGGCTATATCAAGCGCAGCAGCTTGCGCTCTTATGGGGCGTCAAAACCTGAGGAAGTGGGCATGAAAGAAGGCGATGCCCTTTTATACAGTCAACAGCTGAATACACTAGATCATTTGCTGCTGGTGACCAATAAAGGCAACGTTATTTATCGGCCTGTTCATGAATTAACTGATTTAAAATGGAAAGATCTTGGAGAGCATATCTCGCAAAATGTCTTAACATTGGCGCAAGATGAAATGATCATTGGTGTCTTTGCCTATAAAGTCCTTGATCCAATGAAAAATTTTGTCTTGATCAGTAAAAAGGGTATGATCAAGCAAACCCGAATGACAGAGTTTGAACCTTGGCGTACCTACAAGACGCGTCCTATGACCATCATGAAATTAAAAGATGATACGGATGAGTTACTGAATGTGTTCTTGGTTGATCAAAACGAACCAATGGATATTTTTCTTGTGAGTCAACGGGCATTTGGTTTACGTTATGCATTGACGGAAGTACCTGTTGTTGGACCTAAGGCAGCTGGCGTCAAAGCAATGAATCTGAAAGACGATGATGTGATCGTGAATGGCTTAGTCGTTTATTCTGAAGGAGATACACCTGTTGTGATCATTACACAGCGTGGTGCAGCCAAGCGTATGCTGGCACAAGAAATCACACAACTAGGTCGAGCAAAACGTGGGTTGATGGTTCTTAGAGAATTGAAAAAAAATCCACATCGGGTCGTTTATATGGGGTCTGGTGAAAATAATATACTTCATGTCACCAACCAAAAAGGCCAAACCATCGAGGTCGATACTGAGCAAATACCAATCAATGATCGAACCTCAAATGGGTCATTTATCACAGATGAAAAGGCCGGGGGTCAAGTATACGATGTGCGAAAGGTGATCGATCCGACAATTATCGAAAACACTGTACTATAATTGTGCGAAAAACAGCCGAACTGTATCAATACAGTTCGGCTGTTTTTTTGGTCATAATGATTCTTTCACATTTATAAAAAATCTACTTTAATAATAAATTCACATTAAATAAATTCCGTTATATCAGCGTTTTTATATAAAAAAACATTAAAATAAGGTTACTTGTTAAAAAATAATCTTGAAAATGCTTGCATTCGGAAGCGCTTGTGTTATACTGTTCACGTAAAGCTGTTACACTAGTGAACAGAAAATTTAAGGAGGTCCATCAGATGGAACAATGGAATGGATTTAAAGGAAAAACTTGGAAAGAAGAAGTGAATGTACGTGACTTTATCCAAGAAAATTACACACCTTATGACGGAACAGATGAATTTTTAGCTGACGCAACAGAAGCGACAACGAAACTTTGGGATCAAGTAATGGACTTGAACAAACAAGAACGTGAAGCTGGCGGCGTTTTGGACATGGATACGAAAGTTGTCTCAACGATTACTTCTCATGGACCTGGCTATTTGAACAAAGATTTAGAAACAGTTGTTGGATTCCAAACAGAAAAACCTTTCAAACGCAGCTTGCAACCATTCGGGGGCATTCGGATGTCAGAACAAGCAGCTGAATCTTATGGCTACGAAATCGATCCTGAAGTATCACATATCTTCCGCGATTACCGTAAAACACACAATCAAGGCGTATTCGATGCCTACACACCAGAAATCAGAGCTGCACGCCGTTCAGGTGTTATCACTGGTTTGCCTGATGCTTATGGCCGCGGACGGATCATTGGCGACTACCGTCGTGTTGCGCTATACGGAATTGATTTCTTGATCAAAGAAAAACAACAAGATTTACTATATTGCGGCAACGGAACTATGTCAGATGACATTATTCGTCAACGTGAAGAGCTTGGCGAACAGTTACGGGCTTTGACTGAGTTGAAAGAATTAGGTACCATCTATGGTTTCGATATTTCTCAACCAGCACAAACAGCCAAAGAAGCTTTCCAATGGTTATACCTTGGCTATTTAGCAGCAATCAAAGAGCAAAATGGTGCAGCGATGTCATTAGGCCGTACGTCTACATTTTTAGATATCTACGTTGAACGTGATTTAAAAAATGGTGTGATCACAGAAGTTGAAGCACAAGAAATCGTTGATCATTTTGTTATGAAACTACGTTTAGTGAAATTTGCACGGACACCTGATTACAATGCATTATTCTCTGGCGATCCAACTTGGGTAACAGAATCAATCGCTGGTATGGGTGAAGATGGACGCCATATGGTCACTAAAAACAGCTTCCGCTTCTTGCATACATTATCAAACTTAGGTCCTGCACCAGAGCCAAACTTGACCGTTTTATGGTCTACACGTTTGCCTCATAACTTCAAAACATTCTGTGCCAAAATGTCGATTCAAACATCAGCGATCCAATATGAAAACGATGATGTGATGCGCGGCCATTGGGGCGACGATTACGGAATCGCATGTTGTGTATCAGCAATGCGTATCGGTAAACAAATGCAATTCTTCGGCGCTCGTGCCAACCTTGCGAAAACATTGTTGTATGCAATCAACGGTGGGGTCGATGAGAAGTCTAAAGCACAAGTGGGACCAAAATTACAACCAATTACTTCTGAGTACTTAGACTACAATGAAGTGATGGAAAAATATGACACCATGATGGATTGGATCTGTGATTTGTATGTCAATACATTGAACATCATCCACTACATGCATGATAAATATTCTTATGAAAGAATCGAAATGGCCTTGCAAGATACGGATATCTTACGGACAATGGCTACTGGTATTGCAGGATTCTCCGTTGCAGTCGATTCATTATCAGCAATCAAATTTGCAAAAGTACGTACAGTTCGTGATGAAAATGGTATCGTGGAAGATTATGAAATCGAAGGCGATTATCCTAAATATGGAAATAACGATGACCGCGTCGATGATATTGCAGTCCACTTATTAAAAGCCTTCATGAAGAAAGTAAAACGTACGAAAACGTACCGCGATTCAAAACATACAACGTCAATTTTGACGATCACGTCAAATGTCGTATATGGTAAGAAAACAGGGAACACACCTGATGGACGTCGTGCAGGCGCACCATTTGCACCAGGAGCAAACCCAATGCACGGTCGCGACACACATGGCGCTTTGGCTAGTCTGTCTTCAGTAGCAAAATTGCCATATGATTATTCATTAGATGGTATTTCAAATACCTTCTCGATCGTACCAAAAGCACTAGGTCGCGATGATGAAACACAACAAGAAAACTTGGCAACGATGCTAGATGGCTATGCAACCAAAGGGGGCCATCACCTGAACATCAATGTCTTTAACCGTGACACATTGTTAGATGCACAAGCACATCCAGAAAAATACCCACAATTAACGATTCGTGTGTCTGGTTACGCAGTTAACTTCATCAAGTTGACAAAAGAACAACAAGACGATGTGATTGCACGTACGATGCATGAAGCAATGTAATAGCAACTAAGAAGGCGGCGGCAGGGAAACCTCCGCCGCTTATTGTATCGAACGATCAGTTCGTTTATATAGAAAGGAAGAGCGTTATGGCAGTAACAGGACAAGTACATTCAACAGAAAGTTTTGGATCCGTCGATGGACCTGGGATTCGCTTTATTGTGTTCATGCAAGGATGTCGGATGCGTTGTCAATTTTGCCACAATCCTGATACTTGGAAGATAGGCAGCGGTGTGGAACGTACAACAGATGACGTCTTAGAAGAGGCACTGAAGTATCGTGAATTCTGGGGACAAAAAGGCGGAATCACAGTGAGTGGTGGTGAACCCTTGTTGCAATTGGACTTTTTGATCGATTTGTTCCGCAAGGCGAAAGAAGCAGGTGTCAGCACGACACTAGATACTTGCGGCAAGCCATTTACTCGGGAAGAACCTTTCTTTAGCAAATTTCAAGAACTGATGACAGTCACTGATTTATTATTGTTCGATATCAAACACATTGACAATAAGGCCCACAGAGAATTGACGACCCAATCCAATGACAATATTTTGGATATGGCCAATTATTTATCTGAAATCAATAAACCTGTTTGGATCCGTCATGTGCTGGTCCCTTTTAGAAGTGACTATGATGAATTTTTGATTCGTTTAGATACTTTTATCAAGTCACTGAATAATGTAGATAAAGTAGAAATATTGCCGTATCATACAATGGGAAAATACAAATGGGATGAACTGGGCTTGAAATATCCTTTAGACGGTATCCAACCACCAACTGAAGAGCGTGTGAAAAATGCCAAAGCTCTATTGCATGTCAATGATTATAAGGGCTATTTGACACGTGTATAGAACAAAATAGACATCCAAGTTCTTTAAAAAGGATTGGGTGTCTTTTTTGGTTTAGCGATCATGGATTAAAAACAGATAACTATTGATTCTTTTTGGTTTTTTGCTATCATTAAACAGTGAATATCAAATGAAATAGGAGCGATGAATACTATGTCAAAAATATTGGTTTTTGGTCATCAAAACCCGGATACAGATGCGATTGGTGCTGCAATTGCCTTTGCTGCATTACAAAAAGAATTAGGAAAAGATGTTGAGGCTGTTGCGTTAGGGACCCCAAATGAGGAAACACAATTTGCCTTAGACACCTTCAAATTATCCGCTCCTCGCGTGATCGAAACTGCAGCCAATGAAACGGATGAAGTGATGCTGGTGGACCACAATGAAAGTCAACAGAGTGTGGCAGATTTGAAAGATGTGACTGTTCTAGCAGTTGTGGATCATCACCGGATCGCAAACTTTGAAACAGCCAATCCATTGTACTACCGTGCAGAACCTGTCGGTTGTACAAGTACGATTATTTTTAAACTGTATAAAGAGCATCACATCGAAGTTGCAAAACCAATTGCCGGTATGATGTTATCAGCAATTATTTCTGATACATTATTGTTTAAATCACCAACTTGTACGGAAGAAGACAAGGCAGCTGCAAAAGAGCTTGCGGCGATCGCAGGTGTTGATTTAGAAGTTTATGGATTAGCTATGTTGAAGGCAGGTACTAATTTGAGTACCAAAACAGCATCAGAGTTGCTAGACCTTGATGCCAAGAGTTTCCCAATGGGGGATAAAAACGTTCGTATCGCACAAGTAAACACTGTAGACTTAAAAGAAGTTTTTGATCGTCAAGCAGAACTAGAATCTGCAATGGAAGCGATGATGCAAGCAAACAACTATGATTTATTCTTGTTGGTTGCTACAGATATTTTAGACAGCAATTCAGAATTATTGGTTGTCGGTACACCAATCGCACCTGTTAAAGCAGCTTTCAATGTGACGTTGAAGGATCATCGCGCATTCTTGCCTGGAGTTGTTTCTCGTAAAAAACAAATCGTGCCACAATTAACAGCGCAATTTGGCATCTAATCAAACGATTTTGGATACTGGCAACTCTTCGCTAGAGCTTGTCAGTATTTTTTGTGGTATGTTGGAAGGAGCAAAAATTGAAATTTATCTATAGTAAGCATTACCAAGATATGCATAATGATTATGATTCACCCGTATTTCTGGCATTTTGTCGATTTATCATGGAACAACCGACGCCGCCTACCTTGCGTCAGATAAAAGTAGTATTTACGGAGGCGTCCTTTAGTGCGCTGTTGGAACGATTGGTTGCAAAGAATGTTATTAAAAGAGACCAACGACGTTATCAGTTGAATTTTCCAATTTATTCAAAAAAAGATCAAATTGCATGTTTAGAAGCATTTCAGCAGGCGCATCCTTTTCAGAATCAAGGAGATATATTTACGGGGACGTGGCTGCAGCATGCTTGTCACCATCAGAATTCGTTACAGTACTTTTATGCTTGTGATGAGAATATCCCCCAGGCAACGATCTATCAAGTATCACATCCAATGTTTCAGTGGTTCACTGTGTCTCAAGTTGATTGGCCTAAAACCATGCCTGCATTTTTTGTTGCGAATCAGCGTCAGTTAACGCTAGCAGTCTATCAAGAGTTGATGCGGTTAGTGGGGGATGTAGATGTCCCTTATTATTCAGATCAAGTAGGCGTCATTTTTGAAAGAATCTTAAAACATAAAAAAGTACGCCCAAGTATCTTTTTGCGCTCGCTTCAACTGACCGGGATTGTTTCTTCTGAGGAATCGCCCTCATTCTTAGTGCCTCATCATGACACGATGACGGAACCAGAAGATATTGGGCTGCCAGTGGAACGAAAAACGTTGTTTATGGAACGTCTGTTACTTGCTCAAATGCTCGGAGAGTCCGTTTCACAAGACACATTATTTTTCAAACGAAAATGAGAAAAATGAACAATACTGTAAGGGATGAAAAAAATTTATTGCTGCCATATGCTGTTTAGGTCTATCCTAACAGCTTTTTTTGTATTCTATAAACATTATAATTAGATTAAAAAAGATTAAAATATAACAATCGTTTCATTTGGAGATTCTTTTTCAAGGTGATATGATAGATTTAGAAATTTTGAAAGGGGTAATTCAAATGGAAGGTTTAAAAGAGGTAAATAACCAAGTTGTTGATCAAAATAAAGCAAAAGCAGAAATGATCACTTTCATTTCTATGGCAGAAATTGAAGTCGCACGTCACTCGATCAAAGCAGCAGGAATCGATGATACACGTTTTTCTGATGGTGAGTTGATTTTGGCATTAAAGGAAAAAGAAGCAATCAATGCAAATACGGTGGTATCGATCGTCGTCGATTGGTTAGTGAATAAAAATTACTTGTTGAATCCAGCACAAGCTGTTCGATTTATTGCAAGTAAATTTGGCAATCTATCAACCATAAACTATAAAGTTTTGGGAGATCTTGATTTTGATTGTGATGGTCAATATTATTTGATTGGCAGTTTTCGCCATCAACAAGCGACCAAAAATATTTATAAAGTTTATACTGACGGACAAGTGAAGGAACTTTGGCAAGCTTGATCAGAAAAGATTAAAAGATGTAGGGATGAAAATTTGGAAGATACGCTTCTTTTTTTAAAGGTTGTGAGTGGGAATGAAAGTAAATTTGCGCATAACAGTCGCAGGCAGCCATATGCTGATTGGATTGATAAGTATCGTAGCGGCACTAATGGCCTTATACCAAGTGCCTGATAATTTTTGTTCTCTCCCAGTGGTTCTTGGAGATATCTATTTTTCTGATACTGTATTCGATCGTTTTAGCCAATTATTCCTTTTAGGAATCGTTAGTTTTTATACGATGGTCATTAGTTTTTACCGGTTTCGTTTGTGGCAGGTGATGTCTGCATTCACCGCCTGCAGCACATTGCTGTTTTTTGGTAAAAGCGTTGATTATTTTTCATTTGATTATGGGTTGATTATTTTAAGCCTTTGCATGTTTCAGTTGCTCGTGACCGTCCTCTTCCTATTACAGAAGTTTAAAAGCAGAGCTGAAGCAGGTTGAACAAGTGTGTTCAAGCTGTTTTTTCTTTGGGCTCCATTTTTTTGGTCATTACTTTAGGTTATTACGTTACTTGAAATATCTTTTATGCTATGCTGATAGTAGAGTTATTTTTAATCGATTACAAAGAATTTGTGCATAGGCTATGCACACGATTTTACATACAAAGTGGAAGGACGGATGAAGAAATGGCCACCAAACAGCAGACAATGCAAGCAGAAGCAACATTTCTGAGCGGCGAAAACTTTTATGCGCAACATTTTTTGGGTGCCCATCAAACGGAAGATGGGTATGTGTTTAGGGTTTGGGCGCCAAATGCCCAACAAGTATGGCTTGTGGGTGATTTCAATCAGTGGGATGACTCCATGCCGATGCAAAAACGCGCATCAGGCGTTTGGGAAATTGCCACTGTTTTACCACGAGAAGGTCAGTTGTATAAATTCAAAGTCAAACAGGCTGATGACCGAATCGTATTAAAAATCGATCCTTTTGCTATCCACTTTGAAGACAGACCGGGAACTGCAGCTGTACTACACACCATTCCGGCTAAAAAATGGCGAGACGGGTTGTGGCAAGGCCGTAAAAAGCGACAAAAAACGTTTAATCGTCCTCTGAATATTTACGAAGTTCATGCGAGTTCATGGAAACACCATGAAGATGGCACCCCTTATCATTTCTCCGAATTAAAAGATGAACTTATTCCATATGTGAAGAAAATGGGCTATACCCATATTCAATTTATGCCTTTGATGGAACATCCATTGGGTGCCTCTTGGGGCTATCAACTCACTGGTTATTTTGCGCTAAGTGCTTATTTTGGCAAGCCGGAAGAGTTTCAAGATTTTGTCGAAGCTTGTCATTTAGAAAATGTTGGCGTGCTCCTCGACTGGGTTCCAGGTCACTTTTGTGTCAACGAAGATAGCTTGGCTTATTACGATGGTACACCAACTTTTGAGTACAGCGATCCGCAAAGGGCAAAAAACATCCGTTGGGGAGCGATTAATTTTGATCTTGGCAAACCACAGGTGCAGAGCTTTTTGATTTCAAGTGCGCTGTTTTGGATTGAGTTTTACCATATTGATGGCATCCGAGTCGACGCTGTATCCAATATGATTTATCGCGATATGGACGAAGGACCATGGGAACCGAATCATGAAGGCGGCAATCGGAATCTTGAAGGTTATTATTTTATGCAAAAATTGAATGCGGTCATCAAACTGGCGCATCCTGCAGTGTTGATGATTGCGGAAGAAAGCACATCTGATACCAAAATAACAGGCATGATCGAAGATGGTGCATTAGGCTTCGATTACAAATGGAATATGGGTTGGATGAATGATGTCTTGCGATTTTATGAAATGGACCCGATTTTTAGAAAGGATCATTTGTCCCTATTGTCTTTTTCATTCATGTACCGTATGCAAGAAAATTATATTTTGCCGTTGTCTCACGATGAAGTCGTTCATGGCAAAAAAAGTCTGATGAACAAAATGTGGGGAGATCGCTACAAGCAATTTGCACAGCTGCGAAATTTATACACCTATATGATGATGCATCCAGGTAAAAAATTGTTATTTATGGGCAGTGAGTGGGGACAGTACCTAGAATGGAAGTTTGATCACGGATTAGAATGGCGAGATCTAGCAGATGACTTGAATAGCAAAATGCAAGTGTTTACCCGTACGTTGAATCAATTGTATAAAGAAGAACGGGCTTTGTGGGAGTTAGATGATCAAGAAGCGTCTTTAGAAGTGATCGATGCAGACAATTTAAATGAAACAACGTTGACCTTTATGCGACAAGGAAAAACCAAAAAAGATTTTGTGATCGTGGTATTGAATTTAACGCCAGTTGAGCGCCATGATTTTGCCATAGGTGTACCGTACGCTGGAACCTACCGAGAAATCTTGAACACTGAGCATGAACAGTTTGGCGGCACTTGGATCGCGAACAATGCAGATCAAGTATCAGAAGCAATTCCCTTTAAACAATATGACCATCAAATCAAAACAATATTGCCTGCATTAGGGGCATTGATCATTAAACCAGAAAAAATCAAAATGACGAGAAAAAAGACAACACAAAATAAGAAAACGATCAAAGGGGGGAAAGGTGAGTAAATCACCGGATGTATGAAGACAGAAATGTTAGCAATGATCCTCGCAGGAGGACAAGGAACACGGTTAGGTAAACTAACCAAAAACATTGCCAAGCCAGCGGTACCATTTGGCGGACGTTATCGTATCATCGATTTTACATTAAGTAATTGTGTCAATTCAGGAATCAAAAACGTTGGGGTCGTGACCCAATATCAACCATTGGCATTGAACAGCCACATTGGGAATGGGGCTAGTTGGGGCTTAGATGGCATCGGTACGGGAGTAACGATATTACAGCCTTACTCTAATTCCGAAGGCGGTAAATGGTTCGAAGGCACAGCACATGCGATTTATCAAAATATCGCCTATATCGATGAAATGGATCCTCAATATGTCTTGATTTTATCTGGTGACCATATTTATAAAATGGATTACGAGGATATGCTGGAGCAACATAAAGAAAATGATGCCTCATTGACAGTTGCCGTATTGGAAGTGCCAATGAAAGATGCCTCTCGCTTTGGTATCATGAATACTGATAAAAATGATCGCATCATCGAGTTTGATGAAAAACCGGCAGAACCAAAGAGCAATTTGGCGTCAATGGGCATCTATATTTTTGACTGGAGCCGTTTGCGCAACATGCTGTTGAGCAATTATAGCAAAGATGGTGAAATGGTCGACTTCGGGAAACATGTAATTCCTTCTTATTTAGAAAGCGGGGACAACGTTTTTGCCTATCGCTTCTCTGGTTACTGGAAAGACGTGGGAACCATCGATTCATTGTGGGAAGCCAATATGGAGTTTATTGATCCATCGATGGAACTGAATATTCGGGACAAAGCTTGGCAAGTATTCTCCAAAAACCCAATTGCACCACCGCATTTTGTAACAGAAACAGGGGCAGCCAGAGATTCCTTGGTAATGGACGGTTGTTATGTTGCCGGTGAAATCGAGCATAGTATCTTATCAGAAAATGTTCAGGTCAAAGAAGGCTCCACCATTAAAGATAGTGTGGTGATGCCAGGGGCCGTGATTGGGAAAAATGTTAAATTAAACCGCGTGATCGTGGGGGAAAATGCAGTGATCGGCGATGACGCTGAAATCGACGGCAGTGATGAAATCGCTGTGGTTGGCTATTCTGAAATCATAGGGGTGACGATTGATGAAAACTAATAAAATGTGTGCTATTCTGGGCAATTTGCATCGCTACCAAGACTTGATGCCTTTAACAGATAAACGACCGTTATCAACATTGTTATTTGATTGCAAATACCGTTTGATCGATTTCAATCTATCAAGCATTGAAAATGCCAATATCAAACAGGTATATATGATTTTCAATGAAGGTGAAACACAATCTGTTTTCGATCATATCGGTGGTGGGAAAGAATGGAATCTAGACGGTGTACAAAATCGATTCTTTATTCACTTATTCCAAGATTCATTGAAACAACAAGCACAAGGGGAAGAATATTACTATAGCGTAATTGACTATTTAGAAAAATCAAAATCTGAACACACAGTCTTTATGGGTAGTAAAATTTTGTGCAATATTGATTTAAAAGCGTTATTAAAAATCCATCAAGTACAACAAAATGAGATGACAGTTGTTTACAAACGAATCGACAGCAGCAAAGTCTGTGAGAATGATTTGTTGTTCAACGTCAACGCTGAAGGACATTTAGAAGAAGCAATCGAAGCCAAAAAATGTTCAGTCAACACGCTAGTCAATTTATGTACAGATATTTTTATCATTCGAACTGATCGTTTGATCGAGGCATTAAAAGAAGGCCAAAAAGTTGGTGCAACACCAAATCTAGGCGAATTTTTGCGAGAACTGATTTCTGTTAAAGATACTGGGTTGTATGAATATACTGGCTATTTGAGTAACATCTATGATATTCCTTCCTACTATCAAACAAATATGGATATGCTAGATGTGCACAAATTCACCTCATTATTGTATTCAAATCAAAAAATCTACACAAAATTAAAAAACGAGGTGCCAACCTATTATTCAGAAACATCTGATGTTACCAATAGTCATTTCGCCTCAGGGTGTATTGTTGAAGGAACTGTAGAAAATTCGTTGGTTGCACGCCGTACCACGATTCATCCAGAAGCGAAAGTCAAAGGGACAATCATTTTTGGAAACAATGAAATCAAAGCTGGCGCAGATGTTTCCTATGCGATTCTAGATAAAAATGTGGTCATCGCAGAAGGGGTCAAAGTCCAAGGTACCAAAGAAACACCAGTCGTGATCAAGAAAAATGCGCATGTCACCGAAGATATCATTGGGGGCGTGACCGCATGAAGGTATTGTTTGCAGCAGCGGAATGCGCCCCCTTTTTCAAAACAGGCGGACTAGGAGACGTGGTAGGTGCATTACCAAAAGAGCTAGCAAAAAAAGGTGTAGAAACTGCGGTAGTCTTACCTTTTTATACAATGATGCCTGCACGTTATCAAGAACAATTGGAAGATTGCTTCTCATTTGAAGTTGCTGTTGGCTGGCGCAAACAATACTGCGGCATCAAAAAATTGCAACTTGACGAAGTGACATATTTTTTCATCGACAATTTGTATTATTTTGGTCGTGAGAAAATCTATGACTTTTATGATGATGGTGAACGTTTTGCTTTCTTCCAGTTGGCTGTGATCGAGATGATGGAGCGCGTCGATTTTATACCAGATGTGTTGCATGTGAATGATTATCATACGGCGATGATTCCTTTTCTCTTAAAAGAAAAATATCGTTGGATCAATGCCTATCAACATATTCGTACCGTATTGACGATCCACAATATTGGTTTTCAAGGTTGGTACAGTCGCGATGTGCTGCCTGATTTGTTTGGTATGGGAACTGAGCGATATGATGATGGTACGGTACGATTGAATGATTGCCTGAATTTTATGAAAGCAGGCATTTTGTACGCAGACCGTATCACGACTGTTAGTCCATCTTATAGCGAAGAAATCAAAACTCCTGAGTTTGGTTGTGGACTTGAAGTGATTTTACGGATGGAAACAGGCAAACTTTGCGGTATTTTGAATGGCATCGATTATGAAACCAATAATCCTGAAACGGATCCTTATTTGGACTATCCCTTTAATCAAGAAAATCTAGCAGGCAAACAAAAAAATAAACAAGCATTGCAACAAGCCTTTGGTTTACCAGAGCGTAAAGACGTTCCATTGATTACTGTGGTCAGTCGCTTAACAACGCAAAAAGGCTTCCATTTGGTTTTAGAAGAAATGGAGAACTTGATGCAGTTTGATGTTCAGTTCATATTGCTAGGGACTGGAGAACCTGATTTCGAAGCAGGGTTCCGCTATTTTGCAGAACGTTATCCAGATAAATGCGCAGCAGCGATCACATTTGATTTGGCATTGGCGCAAAAAATGTATGCTGCAGCTGATATTTTCTTAATGCCATCGGCTTTTGAGCCATGCGGACTTTCGCAGATGATGGCGATGCGCTATGGTACATTGCCAGTCGTGCATGAAATCGGCGGACTGAAGGATACTGTGATACCTTATAATCCAATCACGTCTGCTGGTACAGGGTTTGGTTTTCAAGATTTTACCCCGTTTAATTTGATGCAAACGTTGAAGCAAGCAGTGACACTGTATCAAACGAATCAAGAGGTATGGGCTCGTTTGGTCGATCAAGCCATGAGCAAAGATTTTAGTTGGGACCAAAGCTCAGATGCTTATATCACATTGTATAATGAAATCCTGTAATCATATGTAGACAGAAGCACGCCTTCGTCTGTTGCAGTCTCAAGTATTGCACAGCGGCCGCAAAAAGCTTCTGTCTTTTTCAAAACAATCGAATAAGGGGTTGATCCAAATGACAAAGGAAAAATTGCGTACATTATTAGAAAATAGTGTCAATGAATTATATGCGATTTCTATTGAAGATGCTTCACCGCAAGAATTATTTCAAGCCTTGGCGCAAGTGGTGAAGTATGCATATGCGGATGATTGGCGACAAACAAGACAACATTTACTCGCGGAACAACAAAAACAGGCCTATTACTTCTCTATTGAATTTTTACCAGGAAAAATGTTAAAAAGCAATTTGCTTAGTTTGGATTTATTGACGATTGCTGAGGATGTCTTGCACGAGCTAGGTGTTTCTTTAGATGAAGTAGCAGAAACAGAAAAGGATATGGCATTAGGTAATGGCGGCCTTGGCCGCTTGGCCTCATGTTTTATGGATTCATTGGCTTCGTTAGCGTTACCTGGTAATGGGAATGGCATTCGATATAAATATGGCTTATTCAAACAAAAATTTATCGATGGCCATCAAGTGGAGTTGCCTGATGATTGGTTGCGCTCAGGCAATGTGTGGGAAGTACGGAAAGAAAGTAAAGCCGTACCGATCCATTTTGGGGGGAATGTTTATCTGCAAGAAAATGAAGCAGGTAAGCTGAAACCGGTATATGAAGGTGGTTTTACTTGGCGTGCCGTCCCGTATGATACAGCAATGTTGGGTTATCAAAATCAACATTTGAATACATTAAGACTTTGGAGTGTGGAAGTACCTTCGAAGGAAGAAGCCAAATATGCGACCCTTGAGTCCCGTCAAGCACTAGAAAATCTAACCGCGGTTTTGTACCCTGATGATTCAAACGAAACTGGCAGACGCACACGCTTGATGCAAGAATACTTTTTTGTTTCGGCTGGTATCCAAAGCATTTTGCGTTATTACAAAAAAATGAATCGACCAATGGATCAAATGAGTGAGAAAATCGCCATTCATATCAATGATACCCATCCAGCATTGTGTATTCCTGAATTGATGCGATTGCTGGTTGACGAGGAAGAAATGGCCTGGGAACAAGCATGGGCAACAACCCTTAAAGTGATGAGTTACACCAATCATACGATCATGGCTGAAGCGCTTGAGAAATGGCCAGTAAATATGATCAAGGAAGTCTTACCGCGGATGTATCAAATCATCGAAGAAATCGATCGGCGATTTATTGCAGGACTTGAAAAAGTGCACCCTTGTGACCTGCTAAATAGAACACGGATTATCAGCGATGGCCAAGTTCATATGGCAAATCTGGCAATCATCGGCAGTCATAGTATCAACGGGGTAGCCAAGCTGCATTCGGATCTTTTGAAGGCTGTTGTTCTGCATGATTTCTATGTCATTTATCCAGCACGATTTAATAACAAAACCAATGGAATTGCCCAAAGAAGATGGTTGCAATTGGCCAATCGACCGTTAACAAAGGTTTTAGATGATACGATTGGTGATAGTTGGCATCATGAACCCGAGGATCTGAGTTTGCTTAAAAACTATCAGGATGATGCATCCGTCTTAGAAGCGATTGCCTATGCCAAAAAACAAAATAAAGTCGCTTTAGCCGATTATATTGAGGCGCACTGTGGGCTCAAAGTTGATCCAACCGCTATATTTGATGTCCAAATCAAGCGACTACATGCTTATAAGCGGCAGTTGTTGAATCTGATGCATATTTTGAAACTATATTTTGAAGCAAAAGCAAATCCAGAAGCTGAATTCCATCCGAGAGTGTTTATTTTCGGTGCCAAAGCTGCGCCTAGTTATCATTATGCCAAATCGATCATCAAAGTAATCAACGAAACCGCAGCAATGATCAATCATGATCCGCAAATCAAAGACAAAATCAAAGTTGTTTTCCTAGAAAACTATAACGTTTCCTTGGCAGAACGAATCATTCCAGCTGCTGATGTGAGTGAGCAGATTTCATTGGCTTCTAAAGAAGCATCCGGTACAAGCAATATGAAACTCATGCTCAACGGTGCCGTTACCGTCGCCACGTTAGATGGGGCAAATATAGAAATACGCGATGCCATTGGAGATGAAAATATTGCCATTTTTGGTTTAACAGAAGAAGAAGTGTATCGATACTATGCCGAAAAAAATTACTCTGCCTATAGCTATTATGAGAATGACACCACATTGCAACGCGTGGTCAATGCATTTGTGGACGGAACGATTCCCGGTATCGAAATGGAAGGAAAAGAAATCTTTGATTCGCTGATCAAATACAATGATGAATACTTTTTACTTAGAGATTTTGAAGCTTATTGTGATGCGCAGAATCGAATCGATATCGCCTACCGTGATACGCAGAGATGGAAAAAAGTGAGTTTGATGAATATAGCCAATGCTGGGAAATTTACCGCTGACAAAACAGTGCAGCAATATGCGGAGGATATCTGGCAAATCGAACCATTATTTGCCCATGTGAAGGATCCGCACACTGCGAGCTTGACAGAAAATAAATCATAGGTTTTTTTGCCTTTACAAAAAAGCAAGGTTATCTGTCTTTGGTGAAATTGACCTTGATTTATGGTATGATAATAAAAAATCACTTGTAAGAGGATGAGTAGAGTGGCTAATTATTTAGATGTGAAACGCAAGCATTTTCGCTTTCCTGCGTATGATGATACAGAGGGCGTTAAATTAGAATCAGAGCATAAACCTGCCTTTAGTAAAGAAAATGATTGGATTTTGACCGAAATCAAAGAAACACCGAAACGGCCAAAACCGGATAAAGAAACCATCGATCGTAAAGTGCCATCTAGTCAGCGTAATCGTGGTCATAATGTGCAGCAAAAAGAAGAACTTGCTCAACATCGCGCCAATCTGCCGCGTTATGAACATAAACCAGTCAAGGAACAACAACCGACTGGTAAAACGAACTTTTTTGGCGACAATAAAAAACGTTCTTCTTATCAGGTGACCAGTAAAGAAGCAAAAGCTGAACCAATGACAACACCAAAGAAAGAATACAGCGGTCGCTCTTATTTTGTACCTAAGTATATTCCAGCGTCCATTATTCCAGACGAACAAAAACCTGATATTTCTCAAAATGCACTACTCGAGTCGATGGCCAAACCAAGTGAGAGTTATTTGTTATTCGATCATGAACCGGCAGCGTATCAGGTAAAAGAGGCGAATGATCCAACAGTCAAAAAATTCAATCGTCCACAAGGTGTCGGTATGACCCGCAGCCAGTATCGTGCCGCCAGTAAAAAAAACGGTGAAAAAAAAGGCTTGTTAGATCGTTCATTGCAAGGGATGATCGAAGACGATCAAATGGATGACGAGAAGAATGGCTATTTCCGATCATAATAGAAGCAATTGATTCCTATCGCTCGTAAGCGATGGGAATTTTTTTTCGTGTGATGGATCAAGCTTTGAAAAAAATGTCTCACTGCTCAATTATTTTCACATTTGACTTCCTTTTGATATGCTTAATACAGGAGGGATTCTCATGCAAATTGATCTACAAATGTTGGCGATGATTTTCTTTATCAATCTAGCCTATGTAACATTAAATACATTACGTTTCTTATTAACGATGAAAGGGTATCGTGTGATTGCACCACTTGTCAGTATGGTTGAGATCACGATTTATATTTTGGGTTTGTCTTTGGTTTTAGACCGTTTAGACAACCCGCTGAATTTACTGTTTTATGCCTTAGGCTATGCAGCTGGTGTCAGTATCGGCATCAAAATCGAAGACAAACTGGCACTGGGTTATACAATGGTCACAGTTATATTGCCGAGTAATACCGATGAAGAAAAGAGCCTCCCAAAGATCCTAAGACAAGAAGGCTATGGGGTCACCCAAAGTTATGGAGAAGGATTGGAAGGACCACGGTTGATTTTGGAGATCTTATCACAAAGAAAAAGCGAAAAGAAACTATACCAAACAATCAAATCTATCGAAGAACGAGCATTCATTATCAGTTATGAGCCTAAATACATCTCTGGTGGATTTTGGACCAAAAAAATTAGTCGACGAGAACATAAAATAAATAAAAAAAACAACAATAATTAAAGTAAACGATGTTCAAATATGCATTACAGCAGTATAATAGGTAAGTATTTTTATCATTGAGAGGATGCGTTAAATATGGAAAAACAAGCCAATGGGATGATGGCGGTCTTTGCCGCACTCGTGTCTAACATATTGGTTGCCATCAGCAAATTTGTTGGTTATGCCTTAAGTGGCAGTGCCGCGATGCTGAATGAAAGCATCCATAGCGTGGTGGATTGCAGCAATCAGATCTTTCTGTTGATTGGAGACAAACGATCAACCAAAGGACAAAGTGAGCTCCATCAGTTTGGGGAAGGAAGAGCAAAGTATTTCTTTAGTACCATCGTTGCGATGATGTTATTCTTTGGTGGTGGTGCCCTTGGTGTGATGGAAGCGGTAGAAAAGCTGCTGCACCCTGCCCATGAAGTTGGCAATACATGGTTGATCATTGCGATTTTATTATTTGGGATGGTTGTTGAAGGCAGTTCCCTCTGGATCGCTATCAAAGAAATCCGTGAATTGAATGTCGATAAACAACCAATCTACCGCTTCTTAAAAGAAAGCCGCCATAGCGAAATCTTGATTATTTTTACAGAAGATTTTTGTGCGATTCTAGGGTTAGTGATTGCTTTAGTTGGTACATTGTTGACGATGATCACTGGCAATGCCTTTTTCGATGCATTCAGCGGATTATTGATTGGGTTATTATTAATGGTGGCTGCCATCTTTTTGGCAAGAGAGTTTTATAGTTTATTGATTGGTGAAAGTGTGACGAAACGTGATTTGGCTGTCATCAAAAAAGCCTTTGAACGACCAGATGTCGATCGTTTGATCGATGTCAAAACGGTTCATTTAGGCCCGGCCGAAATCTTGATTGCGGCAAAGGTCGATATTTCTGCCAAACAAGAAGACATCGGCTATACGATCATCAATGAGATCGAAGCGGAGATCCGACACCAAATGGCTGACAAAAAAGTCTACATTTATATCGAAACAGATGAATATGACCCTCATTATATGGAAAAACGTCGCCAACTTGTCCGTCCAAAAGAATGATTTAGCTAGAATACTGCGCATTTATTTGATACAATAGACAAGGATTATCACAGAGTGAAGGAGAAATCAATTTATGATCAATGCAAGTGATTTAAAAGCAGGGATGACATTTGTCCAAGACGGCAAATTAATCAAAGTATTAGATGCAAGTCACCACAAACCAGGTAAGGGCAATACAGTGATGCGTATGAAATTAAGAGATGTACGTTCAGGCTCAACTTACGATACGACATTCCGTCCAGAAGAAAAATTTGAGAAAGCCCATATCGATACCAACGCAGTGCAATATTTGTATACAATGGACGATACAGCCTTTTTCATGGATTTAGAAACATATGAACAATACGAAATTCCTGTTGAAGTTGTTGAAGAAGAAATGAAATATATTCTTGAAAACATGGAAGTAAAAATCCAATTCTTCGGTACCGAAGTCATTGGTGTTCAATTGCCAACAACGGTTGTCTTGAAAGTTGTTGAAACACAACCATCGATCAAAGGTGCAACTGTTACTGGTTCTGGCAAACCCGCTACTATGGAAACGGGCTTGGTCGTCAATGTACCTGACTTTGTTGAAGAAGGCGAATTGTTAGAAATCAACACTGCTGAAGGTACGTATATCAAACGTGCAAAATAAATGAGTAAAAGCGATGAAAAACAGCTGCTGTTTTTTCATCGCTTTTTTTGTTGTGTCGTCCTTTTATTTGGGATAGCGTAAATCGTTGTTTTTTTGCAAGGCATAGATGCTATTTGATCCGCTGCAAAAATAAGCGACAGAACAAACAATCGCAAAATAAGGAATCGTTTGAAAACCAAACACTTCTCCGCCGATAAAAATAGGCGCCAACACTGTATTGGTGGCACTGCCAAAGACACTTGCATAGCCTAAAGCGGCAACTAGTTCCACTGGCAATCCGAACATAGGTGCTAAAAGCGCGCCTAATGTAGTGCCGATGGCAAATAAAGGGGTCACTTCACCACCAAGAAAACCGATACTGATCGTAAGAACAGTCAACAGCATTTTGAATAACCAATCATAGCTGTATATGGGTTGATGGGCAAAGGCGGCTGAGATAAGATTGGTACCAAGACCTGCATATCTGCCTTGATAGAAGAGCACCAAGCAGGCTGCCAGCAAAACACTACCGAAAAAGATCCGTTTCAAGGCATTGGGGCATTTTTGTTGTATCCATTTTTTTAAGTGAGACAAGAAGAAAGCAAAGGCAGCACCGGTTAAACCGAATAGCAATCCTAAGAGCAGTAGTTTAAAGAATACAGATACTGTCACATCAAAAGTCCCAGCCAGTGGTACACTGAATTTTTCCAAACCAGCCCATTTAGAGACTGCACTAGCTGTAAATGCTGCAAGTAATGTGGGTAAGAGGGCATGATGAAACAATGTACTCACAACCAATACTTCTAATGCAAAAAAGGTCGCGGCGAGGGGTGTCTCAAATAATCCGGCAAATCCAGCCCCCATACCGATGATAATCAATGTTTGATTGTATTTTTCCAGTTTGAGCCAAGCACCAAGTCGATTCGCGATCGTTGCCCCTAATTGTACAGCTACCCCTTCACGGCCCACACTCCCCCCAAATAAATGGGTGATCCAAGTACCGATCATCACGAATGGAATCATTCTTAGTGGGATCTCAGATTCTTTTTTATGGCCGACTAGAAAGACCAAGTTCATGCCTTGGGTACTTTTTTTGCCATATATTTGAAAAAAATACACAAATAGCAGACCGGCAAACGGTAAGAAAGGAATCAAATATAAAAAGTGTGTCATTCTAAATGCGGTGAGAAAAAGCAAGATTTCTCCAAAGAAAGCATCCAGCAAGCCGGCAATCACACCAATACAGACGCTGACACCAGCCAACATCAAAAATTCTTGATACTGTAACCTTTGTTTATTCATTATTTGTCAAACCCTTCATCAAATGATTCTTTTTTTACACGATCTCTCTTTACATAAAAATAATGACTTCTACACACCAAAAAATCAGTGGTAGAAGTCATTAGCATAATTGCGGTTTCAGTTATTACTGAGGAAGACATTCATTTCCTTTATTGTCCATTATTATCTATTATATTTATACGATTGTCAATAGTGCAGACATATCGGTAAACGCATGAGAATAATGGTTATGTTGTTTGTTTACATATGGTAAAATTATACTATTAAAAGATTGAAAAGATGGAGGCGCGAGATGATTGGCATGATTAGCGCGGAGTTGTGGCAGCAAAGTGAATTTTTTTACTATACATTGGTTCCGATACTGATCGTATTCGGATTGATCGCAGTCTTGGGTTTAATGATCTTACTTTTGTATCAGGAGAATCGCCATCCTAAGGCAATCGCAGTCCTCGTTGGATTGATCCTTATATGCGGAGTGGGGTTTTTGATAGGAGATCATCTATTTCATTCATTTAAAGAGCTGAATGGACAAGTGACACCAAGTATTCGTGATCGTGAAAAGCGCTTTGGCGGTTACAAATATTATGATCGTGATACAATGTCGGTGTATCAACGAATCCAGATGGATGAAACAATCGATGCATGGGGAATCTATCAGGCAGAACCCGTATCGCAAGCGATTACCTTTTTGGGTTTGGCCCATGATTCGGTGTATTTTAAAATCGGTGGACAAGTTTATTATGCCCGGATGTCACCGACCTTTGTGGAGGGGGAGACTGCCGCGTTGAAGGGAATTCAATACCATTTAATAGACCCTTCATACGAAAAAATTGGCTTTTTAACAGAAACCAATCAGTACCTTGAAGAGATTCAGATTCCTGAATCCCAAGCACATATGGTTTTTGAACCCATTGATTCAGTGAAACCGCAAGAATTTGGCAAAGGGCAGTCGGTATGGGCGTTACCGAAAGACAAATGATGTCTAAATAGTGAGAAGGGGCTGTGATACGCTATGCGGGCACACAACCCCTTTTTTGATGTAGAGAATCAATGAGGCAGAACATTTCGTTCTTGATATTGTATCAGATAGCATTCTTTCTCTTTTCTTGGTAATTTTTTGAAGGCTGCTTCGGCTTTGGTGGCTTCGCTTCTGGTTGAGAAAGCTTCAGCGTGAATCATCTGCAAGGGACGTCGACTAGCCGGACGGGTATACTTGGCGCCGATCCCTTGATTGTGTTCGTTTTCTCGTCGTATCAAGTCTGTTGTATACCCGCCATAGAAAGTTTGATCGTGACAGCGCAGTACATAAAAATAATGTTGGTCAGCTGCCATACAACATCCCGCTAACTTCCGCCAAGTAATGCCCTTGCTCATCGTAGGTGATCAGAGGCGGATCGATTTTAAAGCCGTCTGCTTTGCCATCTTTGATGCCCTCAATCAATAAAATATTGGCTTCTTTACCAGCTTTTGGATAAACAAATCGTACCCGTTTAGGAGCGATGCGGTGTTGCCGCATACAATCGAGAATCTCCAAAAAACGATCCGGGCGATGCACCATAGCAAAACGGCCATTCATTTTTAGGGCTTTGCTTGCTGTAGCAACAACTTCCTCCAAATCAGTCGTGACCTCATGGCGGGCAATGGCTAAATAGGGATTGGGGTTTTTGACCGCTTTTGGCAGATTTTTAAAATAGGGAGGATTACATACCAACAGATCGACGGAATCAGGTTTGATTTTTTCGAACATATTTTTTAGATCAATTGGATAAACCGTGATTTGTTCTTCTAGTTGATTTAAGATAATGCTTCTTTTGGCCATGTCGGCTAAACGGGCTTGTAATTCGATTTGAATGATTTTGGCGCTGGTTTTTCGGCTTAAAAAAAGGCCAACTGCACCATTTCCTGCACATAGATCGACAATTAGGCCACGCTTAGGAATAGTGGGAAAATTTGCCAGTAAAACAGCATCTAAAGAAAAAGAAAAAACATCACGACTTTGGATGATTTGGATATCGTCAGCGTATAATTGATCAATCCGTTCGTTGGGTTGTAACATGATAAGACTCCTGTTCTATAGTTGATTCAGTAAAAAGGCCGGTAGTGAATGAGCCTTTTATCATAAAGCAGATCAAAGTAGCTGATAGGTGCACTTTCATAAAGCTCTGTCAGCTTTGCGTTCTCATTATAGCAAATTCCGATAATGGTTACTAGATGGGAAGATGCTTCTTGCATCTGCGAAAATGCGTGTGATTGTTTTGTGAAGAAAAGAAAAAAGGCTTGTCATTTTTACGTTTTTTTAGGATACTGATAAGAGGAAGAAAGAAAGGACAATGAATATGTTTTTTAGTTTTATGCGTGGTATAGTACGGATCATTCTTTTTCTGGTCAATGGCAATGCCCGCTATCAAAATAAAGAAGTATTACCCGATAACGAAAATTATATATTGGTTGCACCCCATCGAACGTGGTGGGATCCATTGTATTTGGCAGTGGCAGCTAGACCCAAAAAATTCAGTTTTATGGCCAAAGAAGAATTGTTTAAGAATCCGGTTTTGCGGTTTATCTTGATTCATGCCAATGCCTTTCCCGTCAAAAGAGATAAACCAGGACCTAGTGCCGTGAAAACACCTGTAAAAATCCTAAAAGATACCGATTTAAGTTTGATCATGTTCCCTAGTGGTACCCGACATGCGACTGCATTAAAAGGGGGCATGTCTTTGATTGCCAAAATGGCAAAAGTCCGAATCGTTCCTTCGGTCTATCAAGGACCTTTGACCTTGAAAGATTTATTCAAACGCAAGCGCGTCACGGTTCGTTTCGGTGAACCGATCGATATTAGTGATATCAAAAAAATGGATAAAGAAGGGTTGGCGGAAGTGGAGCGTCGCATCCAAAGTGCCTTCAATCAATTGGATCAAGAAATCGATCCAACATTTGTTTATAAAATCGATGAAGCCAAAAGAGAAGACTGATCCTAAAAAAGACCATTCCGCGGAATGGTCTTTTTCATTTATTTATGATTTGTTTATAGCACCTTTTTAAGTGGTGCACTTATTCTGTCACTGGTTGATGCTCTTTTTCTAGTTCATTTTTGTCATAAATTTTAACGAAAGGATAATAGATAAAAACAGATAAAACAATCAATAAAATGTTTAAGACGATTGCGCGCCAATCACCACCTGTGGCCAAAAAGGCACCAATTGGCCCAGGCAATGTCCAAGGCGCATTGACGGTCACTTTATTGACCAAACCGACAGAGGTTGCTATCCAAGCAATGATCCCGTTTACTAATGGGGCAATGATGAATGGTGGAATCAAAATGGGATTCAACACAATTGGGGTACCAAAAATCAAAGGTTCATTGATGTTGAAAATTGCTGGCAATAAAGCCGTTTTTCCTAATTTGGAGCCAAACTCTGATTTCGTGCGAAAAGCAAGCAAAATGGCTAATCCAATCGTAGACCCTGCCCCGCCGATCCAGATAAACCATTGATAAAATGGTTCCGCTGCAATATTTGGAATGATATCTCCTGAAGCCATTGCAGTGGTGTTTCCTTCTAAAAGCTGCAGCCAAAGTGGCCGTGCCAATGAACCGACGATCGATGCACCATGGATCCCAAATGACCAGAAGAAAGTTGTCAAGAAAGTGATCAATAGAACACTAGGGAGACTATCAGCTGCACTAACCAATGGATCAACGACTTTTGCCACGATCGTATGCCAATCAAAACCAATGTAATAGGTGATTGCCCCCATACCCAAAATGATGACCAAAGTCGGTGTAAGTGCTTCGAAAGAGCGAGCCACCGCTGGCGGTACTTGGGCAGGCATCGTTATTTTGAACTTGGAACGATCCGTGATGCGATAGATTTCAACAGCCAAAATCGAGGTAATGATCGCCACGAACATTCCGGCACTGCCCAAGTTCGCCATTGGCAATACAAAACCAGCAGTTCCAGCTGCTTCTAAGGCTTCTGCAGGAATATTGACTGGAGTAAACGTCAATAAAAAGGCAGTCGTTGCTAAGATTCCTCCGGATAAGCCATCGAGTTTATAAGAACGGGATAAGCTATAACCAATCCCGAAGGCAGCATACAAACTCATAATATACATGGTCATGCGGTACGGCAATAAAATCGTAGTGGCATTACTCGATAAGAATTGGTAGATTCCCCAGTCTTGCGGCAATGGCGGAAAAGCCAAAATCATGAAGAAGGAACTCACAATAATCAATGGCAGCGTAGAAACGATCCCATCTCGGACTGCCCGTAAGTGGCGTTGATTGCCAAGAAATTCCATGGGTCCTGCTAAATGTTGTTCGATAAACTGTGTAAATTTGTCTAACATATAGTCAACCTCCTAAATGTAGTATGATTTGTGTTCCCAAGGATTGGGAATGATTTTACCTAATATGACACCTTGTGATGCCCCCGTGGCTGCAGGCGCGTTATTCATATGGCCATGCAATGTCTCGTTGCCTAGAATGGCAAAAGCGATGGCTTCTTTGGCGTCGTTTGAGCCACCGACTTCAGATTGTGTTTGGACCGTTAGACCCTGAGGCAAATAGTCTTTGATCATGCGGATCAATGATTGGTTATGGGCGCCGCCACCGGATAAAATAATCTCGATATCAGACAACCCAATCGCTGGAAAGACAAACTTTCGGTAACTATCCGTGATTGAATAGGCAGTAAAATCAGTTACAGTGGCAATCAAATCTTCTGCTTTTTCATTTGCATAATCGGCTAACAAACGTTGTGTGAACTGTTTGCCATATACTTCGCGACCGGTACTCTTAGGCGGGGAGAATGTTAAAAATGGATGATTTCTTAATTCTTGTTGGAGCTTTGGAATAATCTTTCCCCTTTCAGCGGTTCGCCCATATGCATCATAAGGTTGGTCAAAAAGACTGGTCATCATTTCATCAATGATCATATTGCCAGGGCCTGTATCAAAAGCGAATAAGTCTTTAAAATCACCAGCTTTTGGTAAAACAGTCACGTTGCCGATCCCACCTATATTTTGCAGTAGGCGGTGCTTGTGCTGTGATTGATACAACAAATATTCGGTAAATGGAACCAAAGGTGCGCCTTGGCCGCCAGCGGCCATATCCATGACCCGAAAATCTGCAATGACCGTTGTTTTGAGTCCGTAGGCAATAATCGATGGTTCACCAATTTGTAAAGTGCTGTTGGTCAATGGATCGTCAGATGGGGCATGCCAAATCGTTTGTCCGTGACTTGCTACGAAATCGATTGAGTCGACAGATACATTGGCTTCTTCACAAAGCCTGCGGCAAGCAGCCAAGAATGCATGGCCCAAACGAACATTCAGTTGACAAATCAATGGCACGTTTGATTTTACAGGATCGCAAGCCAACTTGATTTGATCTTTTAACGCAGCGTCTAAAGGCACTGTGACCATGTCGAGCAATGTGACATTTGATGTTAAACCGCTACCATTTATTTCAACAAGTGCAGCATCGATGCCATCTAAACTTGTACCGGACATTAATCCAATCCCACGCATGAGCGTCCTCCTTTCTTCAAAAAATTTTGAAACCAGTGTATGAATCCGATTTCACATTTATTGTAATGGATGTGTAATTATATTTCAAGTTAATATTTTTGTTTTGAAAAATAGTTTCACCATTGAGATGTCAGAAGCGCACAACGATGCGCCAAAACAAGTGAGATTGGAAATATGGGATTTTCGTCTTGTGTTATATATATAAGAAGTCCCTAAAGTGGTATAATGATGGGAAGGATATTTTTAAGAAGGTGTGGACACATGCGAATTTTACATACAGCCGATTGGCATATCGGGAAAAAACTACATGGATACGATTTGATTGATGATCAACGCCATATCGTCGATCAAATCATCGAGATTGCGCGTACAGAAAAAGTCACGGCGATTGTGATTGCTGGCGATCTCTATGATCGATCAGTGCCGGCAGTGGAAGCGGTCAAACTGTTAAATGAGAAAATCGCGGAGATCAACTTGACGCACAAACTACCATTACTCGCGATTTCTGGCAATCATGACAGTCCCATTCGGTTAGAAACCGGCAAACAATGGTTTACCGGAACCCAGTTTCATCTGGCAACATCGATTGCAGATAGTTTACAGCCAGTGACTATTTCTGATACACAATTCTTTCTGCTGCCTTATTTTGAACCCATTGAGGCACGTCTATTCTTTGATGAACCGATCACAACGATCGCCCAAGGAATGTTACGGGTGATCGATGAAATGAAAAGGCAGTTTGACCAGACCAAAAAACAGATCTTGGTCACCCATTTCTTTGCGGCGGGTTCAAGTCAAACAGATTCGGAAATTAAAATCCAGGTTGGCGGACTAGATAGTGTACCTTTAGATGCTTTTGAACCGTTTGATCGGGTCTTACTGGGTCACTTACACAGTAAGCATGCCCTAAAGCATCCGCAAATCAAATATAGCGGATCTCCCCTTAAATATTCTCTTTCAGAATGGCAAGATGAAAAAGGTGTCTATGTGATCGACACGGTGGCAGATACATGTGATTTCACCCCATTAAAACCCAAAAGAGATATTTACTCCATAGAAGCGTCTTTTGCTGAGCTGACGGATCCTGCTTTTTACACGACACTGGATCGTAGCGCTTTTTGGCATTTTTCATTGACGGATCGAGCCGTTATTCCCAATATGATGAACCAGCTGCGAAAAATCTATCCAACGATTTTAGCAGTTGAACGAATCAATGGACGCGAACAAGAGCAAAAAGAACGATTGACACTGAAAGACAACGATCCACAAACGTTGATCCAACAATTTTTTCGTGAAATGACCGGAGACCAGTTGATGGATACCCAGCAACGGTGGATCGATCAAGGATTATCAGAAGTTTTGACCACAGAAAAGAGGGTGGATCAATGAAGCCAAAAAAACTCACAATGAATAATTTCGGCCCTTTTATTGAAGAGTCATTGGATTTTGATCAAGTGGCAATATCTGGCCTTTTTTTGATCAGTGGTAAGACTGGGGCTGGGAAAACCACGATTTTTGATGGCATGACCTTTGCGCTTTTTGGGGAAACCTCGGGCAATATGCGTTCTGGCAAAGAAATGCGCTCGATGTTTGCTTCACCGATCGAAGAGACAAGTGTTTCGTTCACATTCGAACATCAATCGTTGCGCTATGAGATCATTCGCCGACCAGAGCAAGTATTGGCTAAGAAACGCGGGGAAGGGGTCACCAACCAAGCCGCGAAAGTTCAATTGACGATTTTTGATCCATCAGGTAAAGAATTGAAACAACTCACGAAACGTAACGACGTCGATCAGTTTATCAAAGAGTTATTGCAGCTGGATGCCAAGCAATTTTTCCAAATCATGATGCTTCCTCAAGGAGAATTTCGCAACTTCTTGATTGCCACCAGCAATGATAAGGAGAAGGTGCTGCGAAATCTCTTTGGGACACAGCTGTATCAATCCTTCAATGAATGGCTCAAAGGACAGCAAAAGGTACAAACCAAAACCCTTGACCAGCAGCAAAGTTTAGCTGACCAATTACTGAATCGCTTCGAATGGCAGGAAGAGCAGCCAGTTTTGTCGACTGCAGAAGCATTAGATGCATGGGCAAAGGATCTTAGCAAACAAGATGATGCAATAGAGATTTTGCTCACGCAAAAAACACATATCGAACAAACCTATAAGCAAGCACAAGCTCGTTTTTATCAAGCAAAAGAGCTGGAAAATTTACGTCAAGAACAACATGACCTGTTGAAAAAACAAGGATCTTTGCAAGAATCTGCAGCAATGATTGAGCAAAAAAAGAAAAAACTGGCAGCCTTAAGCTGGGCTGCAGAACAACAGCATATTTGGCAACAGCGAATGGAAAAAAAAGCAGCGAAAGCAGCAGCTGAAATACAGTTAGGCGAGGCACAAGAAAGATTGACTGCTGTTCACCAGCAGCAAAAAAAATGGCACGAGCAACGACCTGCCATTTATCAGCTCAAGGAAATATTAGAAAAAGCACTGGCTAAACAGCGCATGTTTGAGGGATTATTGCCGATTGCCCAACAAGCACAAAGACAACAACAAGAATTGACTGACTTGCAAAAAGAAGAACAGCGTCAGCGCGTCAAACGACAATCCTTTGAAACTGAGCAAACACGTCTTGAAGCGCAACAAGCACAGTTGACTGCCCAGATTGCAGCAGCTGGTGATTATCAATCTGAAAAAATCCAATTACTGGAAAGCAAAAACTTGCTGGAAAAATGGCAGCAAATCAAAGAGCAGCAGGTGAAAGCCGATAACAGTTATCTGACATTCAAAGAACAAGAAACTGCGTTGATCAAGGAACAAGCCCGTTTAGAAAAGCAGATAGATTTGTTGAAAGCATCATTGAAGACGGAAACAAGTCAAAATGCTAAAATGCAAATTGCCCGTTTACAACTCTTGCTTGAACCAGACGAACCCTGCCCTGTATGCGGTGCTGTGGACCATCCCGTTGTGGAGACACATTCGACGTATACGATCGAAGATATCATCGAAAGTGAACAAAAATTGGTCCGCACACAAAATGAACTGACCACAGCCAAAGAACAGTTGGCTGCCAATCAAACGCGATTGCAGCAATGTCAGCAACAGTTAGATGCCCTATTATCGGAAATTGAAGAAAGCCAACACGCACACGAGGATGCGTGGCAGTCAATCTATCAATCACTTCAAGCTTTGATGGATCCTGAAGAAGACGATAGCTTCAATGAAAAAACGGTTGCTGCTTATCTCAAACAGCGCATGGCACGCAATGAAAGACAAACAATGGCGGTACAAGAAGCGCAACAACAATTACAGACTTTTGTCCAACAGCAAGCATCCTTCAATAGCGACAAACAACATTTGCTGGATGCAGAATCAGCAGCTGTTCAAAAAAGACAAATGGCTGAAGGAAAATTGTCAACACTGATGGAGCAGCTTTCGGGTTATTCGATCCAACAGATAGAAAAAGAACGTCAGCAATTGACAGCCTTGATTCAAGAACATACGGCTAAGATCGACACCGATAGTCAGCAAGGAACGGAAATTGAAAAAAGTGTGGTCGTTCATTCTGAAAAAGTAGAGAATCTGCAAAGATTTCTAGAAGAAAAGCAACAAGAAGTACAAGCGGCTGATCTGGCGGTAACAGTTTTTCTTCAAGAGGCCGATTGCACAGAGAATCAGTTTCAAGAACTGCTTTCAGCGCTTTCTGAAAAAGATACACTTTCAAGTGACATCAACAAATACCAACAAGATCTGTATGCCATACAACAACGCTTGTCGACCCTTGACCAACGTTTGGCCAAGGAGGAGGAAATTGATAGTGATCAATTGGCTGATCGCTGTCAGCAATTGCAAGCTGAACTGGAGCAACAGCAGGAACAAGTGATTCAAAAGCAAGAAAAAATGCGCAACAACCAACAAATTTATCAAGAACTTCAAAAGCTTTACACACAAAATGTGCAGGCATTAGATCAATTGAGTCAATTGCAGCAGTTGGCAGAAACCATCAATGGGGAAAATAGCAAGAAAACCAGCTTAGAACGCTTCGTATTGCAACGTTATTTGACAGAAATATTGGTCGTCGCTAATGAACGTCTTGGACGTCTCACAAGGGGACGTTATCAGTTTGAATTGGCTGATAAAATAGGCAGTTATCGCAGTTCAACGGGACTGGAAATCAATATCTATGATGACAATGCTGGACAAGTCCGGCGCGCCCACACCCTTTCCGGTGGGGAAAGTTTTATTGCCGCATTGGCACTGGCCATTTCACTAGCGGATGTGATCCAAGCAAAGGCTGGCGGCATCGAAATCGAAGCACTATTTATTGATGAAGGATTTGGTTCTTTAGATGAAGAATCATTGGAAATGGCGATGGAGGCTTTAGAGATGATTGAAAGTGAAGGTCGCATGATTGGGATTATTAGCCACGTGCGTGAACTTAGAACACGAATCACCCAACAAGTGTTCGTAGAAACAAATGGCGGCGGACAAAGCCGTATTCGAATCAAAGAATAAGAAAGGCGGGTGATACAATGAAGTGGAGCATACCAGAGAAAGTTATCGAACGAGGGCGGACCTATTTAAATGAAGATCGTGTCTTATCCGTCACACCTGATGCCCAAAAAAATGTTTGGCATGCAGAAGTTTTAGGGTCGGAATTATATTTGGTGACACTAGATGCAACTGCGAAAGAAGTCGATTACTGCCAATGTCCCTATTGGGAAGAACATCATTATTGCAAACATACGGTTGCAGTAGAATTGTACTTGCGTAAACATGGGAAAACCCGGATGATCACTGAAAAACAAGCGGTAAAAAAACAGTTTTCGCCTTCAGAAATGTTCTCCAATGGGTTTGCCAGACTAACTGCTGCAAACGAGGAGACCGTACCGCTTCAAATTGAGTATCATGTTGATACGATACCAACCAACCCCTACCATCAAGAATTAGATTTACTAGGTATTTCGTTGAAAATCGGGTATCGCGGGACTACAAGAAATTATGTTGTCAAAAACATTTATAAGTTTTTGCAAATGTATCAAGAGAAAAAAAGTTATACAGCCAATAAACAATTCGAATTTTTGCTGACTGATGATGCGTTTGACGAGAAAAATCTCGCTCTATTACAGCGATTAGCTGGTATCGCGCAGACCCAGCAGCTGATCGGACAAGCAGGGATCCAAGTCAATGGTAAGCTAGACAAAAAGTATTTGTTGTTGCCAGTTGAATATGGCAAAGAATTATTGGAACAAATGAATACGGTTTTTGGCATGATCACGATTGGCAGCCATAAGGTCAAAGAAGCCGTATTTGCTACCGGCAATCCATTGAGATTTCATGTGGAAAAAGACGGGGATATGTTTGTCTTGCGGTTTACAACTGATTTTGATTATTTACTTCACCACTATAGTTGGGGGCTTTTGAATGGTCAATTCTATGAGCTGACAGCGGAACAAAAAGAAATCTATGTCACGATGCAACAATTGTTCAAGCGATTTGAGGTGCCGATTATTGCTTATCCTAAGGATGAATTGGCAAATCTCTTTATGAAAGTACTGCCGCATTTACGCAAAATCGCAACGGTGACGATTGATGAAGCTGTTGGTGCCGAGATAGAAGAAACTGAATTACGGGTGGTTTTTTCACTGAGAAAAATCAAAGGACAGATTGATCTGCAAGTTGATTTTGCATACGGTGATGTTGTCTTTTCGAGTGATCCTAAGTATCAACATACACCAGCGGGTCATCCAGAAATTTTACGAGATTTTAAACAAGAAGCCCGAATTGAACATGTTTTGGAGACATTAGGGTATCATGCCAGCAGCAAGAATCGCCAAAAGGACTTACCCACAGGAGAACATCTTTATACGTTCTTTACCAAAGAGGTACCGATTTTACGCCAACTAGGGGACGTACGAATCGGCAAGAAATTACGTGAACTATATCTCGATGCACAACACCATCGCCCGCAAATCGCGATAGAAGAAAACGGCTCGTGGCTGGATATCAAATTTGATATCAGCGGGATCGCAGAAAACGAGATCGATGCAGTTTTGCGCAGTTTGTTGCAGTCGGCCAAGTTTTATACAACAGAAAGTGGCCAGGTGCTGTCATTGGAGTCAGAAGCTTTCCAAGAGGCGAGTGCTGCGCTGCAGCAATTGCGGATGGCGATGGCAGTCAAAGATGGCGCCATTCAAGTACCTTTGAATCAAGGCCTCATGTTACAAGAACAATTTACGGCGCAAGCTGATTTTAGTGATGGATTCAAACAAATGACCGAAGATTTGATCCATCCTGAAGGTTTTCAAGCAACACTGCCTAAAGGACTGAACGCCGAGCTTCGGCATTACCAAGAAACAGGATTTCGTTGGTTAAAAATGTTGAGTCATTATCATTTTGGTGGGATTTTAGCAGATGAAATGGGGCTGGGGAAAACTGTACAAACCATTTGCTACCTGTTGTCTGAAAAAGAAGAAAACCAAAAACTATCAGCATTGATCGTTGCACCTGCCAGCCTCACGTACAATTGGCAGCAAGAACTAAAACGTTTTGCACCAAGCTTAAAGGCTTGTGTGATCAGTGGCAGCAAAGAAGAACGAGAAACGCAACTGTTGGAAATGGCTGACGTGCGTATCACCTCTTACGCCAGTTTGCGGCAAGATATCGATGCTTATCAAGAATTGAACCTGACTTGTTTAATTTTGGATGAAGCCCAAATGGTGAAAAACAGTGCGACCAAAACGGCCCAAGCATTGCGTTCTTTACAAGTACCACAACGTTTTGCATTGAGCGGTACCCCAATTGAGAACAATCTTGAAGAATTGTGGTCCTTGTTCCAGATGATTATGCCTGGCTTCTTCCCGAATAAGCAGGGATTCAAAAGCTTAGATACCCAAGAGATCGCCAAAATGATCAAACCGTTCATTTTGCGGCGAGATAAAAAGTCTGTGCTGCATGATCTGCCAGAAAAACTAGAAACCAATTATTATAGTGTTTTGACGGAAGAACAAAAGAAAATTTATCTGGCCTATCTGCGGCAAATGCGGGAAGAAATCGCGCAGATGGATTCCGCTTCTTTCAGAAAAAATCGCATCAGTATTTTGGCAGGTTTGACCCGCTTACGTCAAATTTGTTGTGATCCTAGATTGTTTGTGGAGGATTATCAAGGGTCTTCCGGCAAATTAGAACAGGTCAAAGACCTATTGACAGCAGCCAAAGAAAACGGCCGACGGGTATTATTGTTTTCACAATTTACCAGTATGTTGTCCTTGATTGAAACAGAGTTGGCGCAAGAAGGCTTTGAAACATTTTACTTACGCGGCAGCACACCGCCACAAGAGCGATTGGCTATGGTAGATGCCTTTAACAGCGGGGAAAAAGATGTCTTCTTGATTTCCTTGAAAGCCGGAGGGACCGGATTGAATTTGACGGGTGCTGATACAGTGATCTTGTATGATCTTTGGTGGAACCCAGCCGTTGAAGAACAAGCAGCGGGCCGGGCACATCGGATCGGTCAACAACGCGTGGTCGAAGTGTGGCGAATGATCGCTGAAGGAACGATCGAAGAACGGATGGACGCATTACAACAAGAAAAACGCGAACTATTCCAAAAAGTGATCCAAGGAAATGAAACGCAATTGCAGCAAATGACCGAAGAAGATATTCGGTTGATTTTGAGTATTGGTGAAGAGACCTATGGGTAAACAGCAAAAAGCACGATGCCGAGGGGCATCGTGCTTTTTATGCATACTGCATTTCTTGTACGGACAAATGGGTGGTGATAGCTGCTGTCAGGTCTTCAAAACAATCAATGGTCATGTCTGGCAGAAGTGCGAGACCCTCTGGTGCTGTGCGTTCTCGATGATTCAGCCACAATGCTTGCCACCCGGCACGTTTGGCACCGATCACATCATTGTCGAAGTTATCTCCGATATACAGCGTGGTTGCGGGGTCTAAATCAAACATTGATTCAGCCAATCGGAAGATTTCTATATCCGGTTTTTGATAGCCAGTTGCTTGTGAGATCATCATGTGTTCTGGTTTGATCCACTGAGTGAGTTCTAACTGATCTAATTTTTTTTGTTGATGAACTGTAGGTCCATTGGTGATGATACCTATTTGGATAGGCAAACCAGCTAAGTAATCTAATGTATCTTTGACAGCGGGATGGATAGTGATCGCGTCGAGTTGTTCTTCATACATCGCTTGAAAATGTTGGCTTTCTTTCAAAGTGACAGGAGCATAGCCGAGGTCTGTCAAAGAAGTGCTTAATCGGTAATGACGGAAGTAATCCAAGGTCCATTCATTTGCTAACACTTTGCCAAATTGTTCATCGCTATGCACACGAAAGCGCAAATAAAGGGAAGTAAGCTGCTGGCAAGGGATCTCGGGGAAATAGGTCATAATTGCTTGTCGAAATGGTTGTTGCTGGTCATAAAGAGTATCATCGACATCAAAGAGTATACTAGAAATCAAAAAAAGACACGCCTTTCATTGTTAATGAAAATTTTCATTTGTTTTTCGTCTTTATCATAAATGATTTTTTTTGAGAAAAAAAGATGTAAAAGCTTGTTAAATAAAGGTTTATTTTACTATTTTACCTAAACCGCGGAGTGATAGACTTTCATAATAATGGTGAATTTTACCCATTTTCAGACTTTTCTCATTTTGCCTTTTCACTGATTCTTCTTTATAATGAAAGAATTGGAGGAGGGGTAATGTGTTAAAAAGGTTTTTTAGTTATTATCGGCCCTATCGGTCGCTGTTTATATTGGATTTTACATGCGCTGTCTTTGCTGGTTTGTTAGAATTGGTTTTTCCAGTAGCGGTCAACCAAGTGATCGACAAAATCATGCCGCAAAATAATTTTCGTTTGATCATGCTGGCTTGTTTAGGTTTATTCTTTTTTTATGTCATAAACACGATTTTGCAATATATAGTGGTCTTTTATGGGCACAAGTTGGGGGTCAATATTGAAACTGATATGCGTCAAGAGTTGTTTCGACATTTGCAGACGCAATCATTTGAGTATTATGACAATCAGAAGACGGGGAAATTGATCAGTCGTTTAACTACAGATTTATTCGAAATCTCTGAAGTTGCCCACCATGGACCAGAAGATGTTTTTATTACAATCATGACATTGATTGGTTCTTTTATTTTGATGTTGAATATGCATGTACAATTAGCCGTAGCAACGTTTGCTTTGATTCCACTGATTACCATCGCATTGGTCTTTTTTAACAAAAGAATGACCAAAGTCAATACTGAGATCTATGATAATCTTGGTGAATTCAATGCCGGCGTAGAAGCGTCTGTCAGTGGTATTCGTGTGACCCAATCATTTGCCAATGAAACGTTTGAACACAAAAGATTTGATGGCTTGAGCGAAATCTATCGTCGCTCGAAAATCACTTTCTATAAAATCATGGCCATTAGTTCTGCATATAATTATTTTTTGATCCGCTTGATCAATCTGTTTGCCCTGATTTTTGGTGCCTACTATGTCATTCAAGGTGAGTTGACCAATGGAGAGTTTGTCGGTTTTATTCTCTTATCGAATGTTTTTGTTAGACCAATCGAAAAAGTCAATACGATGATCGAAAGTTATCCGAAGGGGATTGCTGGCTTTCGCCGCTTGACCGAAGAACTGGATAAACAACCAGCGATTCAAGATAAGCCTAATGCAGTGTCTGTAACCAATTTGAAGGGTGATATCAAGTATCATGATGTTTCATTTGCCTATGCAGATGCAACAAAGGTCTTGAATCACATTGATTTGCAGATCACAGCAGGGGAAACTGTCGCTTTTGTCGGTCAGAGTGGTTCCGGGAAAACCACACTATGCAATCTGTTACCTAGATTCTATGAGGTTACAGAAGGGGAGATCACCATTGATGGAATCAATATCCAAGATATGACCTTGGCCTCTTTAAGAGGGCAAATCGGTACTGTCCAACAAGATGTTTTCTTATTTCCAGGTACGATTCGAGAAAATATCGCATATGGGAAATTGGATGCTTCCGAAGCTGAAATCATGCAAGCTGTGAAGTTGGCTCATCTAGGACAAGTGATTGACCAAATGAGTGATGGATTGGATACAGTTATCGGCGAACGCGGAATCAAATTGTCAGGTGGCCAAAAACAACGTGTAGCGATCGCTAGAATGTTTTTGAAGAATCCGCCGATTCTGATATTGGATGAAGCAACGTCGGCACTAGATACTGAAACTGAACAAGTGATCCAAGAATCTTTGAATGCCTTAGCCGATGGCAGAACAACATTGATCATCGCTCATCGCCTGGCAACGATCAAGCATGCCACAAGAATTATCGTTGTCAGTGATCAAGGAATCTTGGAAGAGGGGACCCATGACGCTTTGATGGCATTAAATGGACATTATCGGCGATTGTATGATGCGCAGTTTGCTCGGAATTCGTCTGATTCTTCACCTGTCATCAATAGGTAAAACATGCTTAGCCAAAGCAACAACAATTGTGTGTTGCGGTTTATAGGCAGCTTATCCTTTAAGATAAGCTGTTTTTTTGTTGCAAACTTGTTATTTAATATGATAAGTGATCCTTATGATGAAGGGGATGAAAAGAGATAAACTACTTTTTATTAGAAATAGATTTGCATCACAAAAGTAATCTGTTACGCTAGATGAAAGAATCAAGCAAATTTAAAAATAACAAAAACTTTTTTTGTTTCTGTTTTTTGTGATTTGTGCTTCATTTTTTGTGATTTTTACCTTAAAAATAAAACCGCGAGGAATGCGCATTATATCGCTGATAAAGAAATTACAGTTGTAAACTATTTGCAAAAAATTAAAAAACGTATCTTAATTTCAGAAGCATTATGATTCAAAGCATTCTTTGCTTGATACACCTTTGACATACTGTTGTATAAAAGAAGTAATATTAAAAAAAAATTTGAAATCTCTCATTTATCGATTCGAACTTTGAGAGAAACCTTTTGTTTTTAAGGTTTCGCTTTTAATATAACTTTCGAGTTTTATTAAAAAATATGAGATTTAGACTAGATTTTTTTTATATTCTTCTGTATAATTGAAATCAAGCAAGGGAACAGGACTTGCGATCAACATATTTTTTCAAAAGGAGAGATGCACGTTGTTGACACTATACACTTCCCCAAGTTGCACGTCTTGTCGCAAAGCTCGTGCGTGGTTACAAGAGCATGAGATTCCTTTCGTTGAAAGAAATATTTTTTCAGAACCATTGAATATTTCTGAATTGAAAGCCATCTTACAGATGACAGAAGACGGTACCGAAGAAATTATTTCCACCAGATCTAAAGTTTTCCAAAAGTTGAATATGGATCTAGATGACCTGCCGCTTAAAGATTTATTGACCCTTGTCCAAGAAAATCCAGGATTATTGCGTCGTCCGATCATGATCGATGAGAAACGGTTGCAAGTAGGTTTTAATGAAGATGAAATTCGCCGGTTCTTACCTAGAGATGTTCGTCAACTAGAACTTCGTCATGCCCAGTTAATGGCAGGATTATAACAACAACATCTTTGACCCGTTCTTAAGCCGAACGGGTTTTTTTGTAGAGATTTACGATTTTCTTAAGCGAATATTCGTTTTCTCTTTACTTTTTAACTGGTTTCGCTACAATGAACCTATAGTAGTAGCAAAAGTGAGGTGTAGCTAATATGGAAATGGAACATATCAATGAGAACACCATTCGTGTATTGATCAAAAGTGAAGACTTAGCTGCGAGAGGTATCACTTTTCTTGACCTTCTAGGCAACCATAATGAAATTGAAAACTTCTTTTATAGTATTTTGGAAGAAGTCGATATTGATGAAGAATTTAAGGGGAGTGAAGCGGTCACGTTTCAAGTTTTGCCAAAAGGCGATGGCTTAGAATTGTTTATCAGTAAAAATCTTCCGCCAGAAGCCATGGAAAGTTTCGATGACTTGTCAGAGAACGAACATGAAGATATTACCGATATGTTGAAGAAGCATGTGGCAGCGCAATTACAAGAAGCAGAGCAAACAGAAGAAATCGGTACCCGATTTGTTTTTGAGCTGGCTCATTTCGAAGATATGATACAGTTGGCATCGGAAGTCTATTTAGATGCTGTTGCGACCAATCTCTATCAAATGGGCAACCAATACTTCATTGAACTGCGGTTTACCGACCCAGAAGTCACGGATATCGAAGTGGAAAATGCCTTGTCTTATTTCATGGAATTTGCACAACGGACATCTGTCACCCCAGAAGTACTTTCTGAATATGGTCAGTTGATCATGGAAAATGATGCCTTATCATTGACCCGTTATTATTTCAAAAATGAATGATTGTGTCAGTGTTTGACAACCGTTACATCTTTTGAGATGTGGCGGTTTTTTTGCGTACTTGATGTTGAGGTGATGATGACATGATTTACGCATATGATCAGGATAAGCAGTTACGCCATGCTGATTCAGTTTTAGTCAAGAAAGACAGCTTTTATTGTCCGGGTTGCCAAGAACAAGTGATATGGAAAGGCGGACGTTCTCGAAGACCACATTTTGCCCACCGCAACAACGCCAGCTGCAGGACCTTCAGCGAAGGAGAAACACAAGAGCATTTGGCAGCAAAAGCCTGTTTATACGACTGGTTCCAGCCAATGCCAGTGCAAATCGAATGTTTTTTGCCTGAGTTAAATCAACGTCCCGATTTAAAGTGTTGTAGACAGGTGATCGAGATACAATGTTCACCGATCACCATGAAGGCTTTTTTATCTCGTACAACTGGGTATCTGAGCGCAGGTTATCAGCCATGGTGGATCTTGGGTAGTCGCTTGCAACCCAAAAAACGCTGGCATGAGATTGCCAAAGCCAGTTGTACTTATGATGAAAACGGCTTTAGTCTGTGGGGAATCGATACAGAGCGCCAGTGTCTGATCAAATATACGGATATTCATTGGCATTATCAATACGGTGTCGGTTCTCACTGTATTTGGTTTTCAGAAGGCAGTCCGTTTGACAAAACAACACTGAGACCTATTACCAAGCAGCAACCTATCCATCAAAATAGAAAACCACTATGGCAAGCCAATGGCTATCAGTGTTGGCTCTTGCAGCAGTTGATCAAAAAGTCACCATGCATCATGAAAATCCAAGCGCTTCTTTATTCTCTCCATGGTCATGTCGCACGATTGCCGTTTTGGTGTTATCAAGACAGCCGCTTTGCCTTTTTGTTTGAACATCGATTGCTGGTGATGCGTTTTTGTTTTCACATGGATCCCAAACAATCTTTTACGCATTGGCTGGACAAATTGCGATTGATTGACTGGTCGTGGGCCTATCCACTTCTAGACCAGACCAGAATCTTGTTTGCTTTGTTTCATGAATGTCAACAATTGGAAGAAATCTTTCAATTTCAAAACCAATGATTTGGTTCCCGCCAAAAGTGTGTTAAGATATTTTTAGACAAAATCAAAGGAGTGAAACAAATGTCAGAACCGAAACAATTACCTGATCGCAGCTCGATTCCTGAAGAAAAAACCTGGGACTTGACTAAAATCTATGCAGATGATGCAGCGTTTGAAGGCGCTTATCAAGAAATCGCTGCTCAAGCAAAAGAAGCAAAAAATTATCAAGGCACGCTTGCTGAAGGACCGGAAGCCTTCTTAAAGGCCTTAGAATATGTGTTGGATCTTTCCCGCAAAATCGAGAAACTGTATGTTTACAGCCATTTGAAAAATGATCAAGATACTGCCAACACGACCTACCAAGGGCTTTATGCGAAAGCAAGCAGTTTGATGGCGCAAGTAAGTGAAGCCATCGCTTGGTTTGATCCTGAGTTGCTAACGATGACGGATGAAACGATTTGGGGCTATTTTGACCAAGAACCAAAATTAGCGGTTTACCGTCATTTGATCGAAAAAACAATCAATGAACGCCCGCATGTTTTACCAGCAGATCAAGAAGCATTACTTGCTGGTGCAGGAGAAATCTTTGGTGCACCAGGCAATATTTTCTCTGTATTGAACAACGCTGATTTGGTTTTCCCCATTATTGAAGATGAAAATGGAGAGAAAGTTCAACTTTCTCATGGTGTCTATGGTGAATTATTAGAAAGTACTGACCGATCTGTTCGAGAAGCAGCATTTAAAGGCTTGTATAGCGTCTATGAGCAGTTTCGTAATACGTTCGCACAAACGTTGAGCACCAATATCAAAAGCCACAATTTCAAAGCCAAAGCCCGTCATTTTGAATCAGCGCGACAAGCAGCGCTAAGTGCCAACCATATTCCTGAAAGTGTTTATGATACCTTGGTATCTGTAGTTAATGACCATTTGCCGTTGCTGCATCGCTATATGGCTTTGAGAAAACGGTTGTTAGCAGTCGATACAATGCATATGTATGATGTGTATACGCCAATTTTAGGAGAAGCACCGATTCGTTACACGTATGATGAGGCTGTTGTTAAAGCCAAAGAAGCATTAAAACCGTTGGGCGAAGAATATTTGGCCGTGGTGGAAGAAGCATTTGACAATCGTTGGATCGATGTCGTTGAAAATAAAGGGAAACGCAGTGGCGCGTATTCATCCGGCGCGTATGATACATTGCCTTATATTTTGATGAACTGGAATGACCGTTTGGATCAATTATTTACCTTAGTCCATGAAATGGGGCATAGTGTCCATAGCTACTTTACCCGCAACAATCAACCCTATGTCTATGGCGACTATTCGATTTTCTTGGCAGAGATTGCTTCAACGACAAACGAAAACATTTTGACGGAATATATGCTTCAGACAGAATCCGATCCTAGAGTCAAAGCGTATGTCTTGAATCATTACTTAGACGGCTTCAAAGGAACGATTTTCCGCCAAACTCAATTTGCTGAGTTCGAACATTTTATGCATGTGGAAGATGCCAAAGGCACGCCTTTGACGAGTGAATATTTAAGCGAAAATTATGCGCAATTAAATGCCAAATACTATGGACCTGCAGTTGCTGAAGATCCAGAGATTCGTTTAGAATGGTCACGCATCCCGCATTTCTATTACAACTATTATGTATATCAATATTCAACAGGCTTTTCGGCTGCTTCTGCTTTAGCCAAGAAAATCTTGTCAGGAGAACCGGATGCACTAACAAATTATTTGAATTATCTAAAAGCGGGTCGTTCTGATTATCCGATCGAAGTGATGAAAAAAGCAGGTGTCGATATGACGCAAGCGGATTATATCAAAGACGCAATGAAAGTGTTTGAACAACGATTAGATGAACTTGAAGCGTTGGTCAGTGAAATCGAAGGATAATGATTTGAGATAAAAAAAGATCAACCCATTTGTCTTGGGTTGATCCTTTTTGTCTATCATAATAATATCAGTTTATGGTCGACACCATGTAATGTCGGTAAGGATGTTTTCTGCAACGCATTCTTTTTTTCAAGAAAGGACAGTTGATCATCAGTGGTTTCACACAATGCAGGCAAGCTTTTTAGTGCGCGCGCGCCTTCCAAAAGGACGCCATATTCTCGTTCACAGGCAAAATTGTAGACCACTGCAGAAGGTGTGATCGTAATGCCCATATCTTTTGCTACGGTTTGATCCGTGAAAAAATTCTTTTTTACTAAATCAGATTGGCGGTCTTCTAAAAACATCTCGAGATCACCTTTGGTTTCAGAAAAAAGTTTTTCGACAAGCGTTTCGCTGTATGATTCTTGATTGATGCCAACGTGTTGTTGTAATTTCAATAAGAAATCACGGGCGATTTTTTTCCCTTGTAATTGTGCGGCTTTGTAATCTAGTGATGCTGTATAGATCAGTTTTGTTTGATCATTGCGTAAAAGCAAATCGGTTTTATCCATCGATAAGTACTCCATCGATACGCCAACAGATTTTAGATTGACCAAAGGTAGTAGTTGCAAATGGATCTTTTTACGGTACTTCGTCAAACTCTCCAAGAGTTCCGCTTCAACTTGATAGCAGACCGGACCGATGGGGTTGACGAATAAAAATATTTCAATCATCTGAATCTCTCCCCAAATAAGATTCTTTTTTATGTAAAACAAACATACGTTTATTAAATATAACAAATGTTAGTGAAAAAAGTAAGCAATAATACTTAACGTTGCGCTTTTTCTAAAATTGCACGTTCGATTTTGTTTTTAGCTGGTTGATAAGGGATCGCGAATTTTTCCAGGAGCGCCATAAAGGCTTGCTTTCCTAGAATCGGATCGTTTACTTCTAACTCGAGTTCAAAGTCTTCTTTTTGACCATACCAACTATGGTCAATGGCAAGCAAACCTTCATTGATTGGAAATTCAGCACGTTTCGTTGTTAGACTCGTAAGGGGGACAATTTTTCTTGGATCGATGGAAGCAGTAAGCAAGCGTTTAGCGACTGCACCAGAAAATAAAATTGATCCTTTGCGTAAAATTTCTGCGGTCTGTGCTTTGGTCAGCTGATCTGTGGTTTCGAGCAAGCCATGTTCAGCAGGCGTTTTTAATGTCAGCTCATCATAGAAATCAGTTGTTCGTACCCGCAGGCCAAAATGTCTACTGTGTAATTGTTGATCTGGTGTATCAAAGTAGTGATTGACTTGGGTGATGAAATCTGTTGGTTGTAACTGATAATGTGCAGTCAATTGATGATATTTGGTTTTGGAAAGTAACGTTTTAAATTCAATTTCGATTTGTTCAGTCATGACGTCACTCGCTTTCATTAGCTATACAATTTTACAATTGAGTTGAGTTTCTGTCAACCAATACGGTTCCTTTCATGCGGATTGCATGATTTGTTCGTTTTAGCAATTTTTTTGATTTCTAGTCAGCTATGTGGTTCAGGTTTGTTTACAAGGTATGGTAGAATAAGAGAGTATGTTATGAAAAGAATCGAGGTATGAATATGATTCGAGATTGGGAAGAATTTTTGGCACCGTACGAACAAGCGGTTTCTGAATTGAAAGTAAAATTAAGAGGTATTCGTAAACAATACCGTGAACAGAGCAAACATGTACCCATTGAATTTGTGACGGGGCGTGTCAAACCGGTAGATAGTATTTTAACTAAAAGCAAATTAAGAGGAATCGACTTAGATCGTTTGGAAGAGGAAATGTCGGATATTGCTGGTTTACGCATCATGTGCCAGTTTGTAGAAGATATTCATCAAGTGGTTGAATTGTTACGTACCCGTAAGGACATGAAAGTGATCATCGAACGGGATTATATCACGAATAAAAAAGCCAGCGGCTACCGTTCCTACCATTTGGTGATCGAGTACCCGGTTCAATTGATCGATGGCGAGAAAATCATTTTGGCAGAAATTCAGATTCGTACATTGGCGATGAACTTCTGGGCAACCATCGAACACTCGTTGAACTATAAATATCAAGGGGAATTTCCCGACGAAATCAGTGAGCGATTGCGTAGATCCGCTGAAGCGGCGTATCAGTTGGATGAGGAGATGTCCAATATTCGTGAAGAGATCCAAGAGGCACAACGGCTGTTTTCTCATGGGAAAGGCCGCCGCACGAAACCTGAACAACCACAAGCGCTGCAGGAGGACCAAAAATGAAGGGTATCCGAGTAGCGATCATCAATAACCAAGAAGAAAAATCTCTTCGAGTAACCAAACGCTTGACCGAATTACTGGCGCGCTCTGAAAATACGATTGATCGAGACGATCCTGAGCTTGTGATTTCAGTGGGAGGCGACGGAACATTATTGTCTGCATTTCATCTATTCAATCATAAACTGGACCAAGTCCAATTTCTAGGTGTTCATACTGGCCATTTGGGATTTTATACGGATTGGCGGGATTATGAATTAGAAGAAATGGTGGAATCGTTGTGTAATGATCATCAAAAAACGGTCAGCTATCCATTGCTTGATGTTCGAATCACATATGCCAATGGGAAATCAGATAAACATTTTTTGGCATTGAATGAGTCGACCATTAAACGGGGGAATCGGACGATGGTAGCGGATATTTCGATCAAAGAAGATCTGTTTGAAAAATTCCGCGGCGATGGTCTATCGATCTCGACACCAACGGGCTCGACTGCATACAACAAAAGTGTTGGCGGCGCGGTGTTACATCCGAGTATCAATGCCTTTCAATTGGCTGAGATTGCTTCATTGAACAATCGAGTCTTTCGGACATTAGGTTCACCAATCATCGTTGGACACCATGAATGGGTCAAAGTCCAACTGCAGCAAAGTACTGATTATTTGGTGACGATCGATCAATTTACCATCGAACAAGAAGAAATCGATGCTATTTATTATCGTATAGCAGATGAGCGGATCCATTTTGCGTCTTATCGGCATATGCATTTCTGGAATCGGGTCAAAGATTCCTTTATTGGAGAAGAATAGAGTCTATGGAGTTTACGTATCAATACTTGCGGGATGAACCGCAATTGGTGAAATATTTTTTAAAAGAACAAGGGATTTCCAAAGGCCTCCTTGCCAAAATCAAATTTCAAGGAGGCAACATTTTTGTCAACCAAGAGGTGCAAAATGTCTTGTTTTCATTGAAACAAAATGATAGGGTAACTATTGTGATTCCAGATGAGGGTGAGCATGAAACGATGTTGTTGGACGAAACGCCAATTGAGATCGTTTTTGAAGATGACCACCTCTTGATCGTCAATAAGCCAGCTGGTGTATCGTCGATCCCTGCACAGTACCATCCCAATGGTACGATGGCCAATCGGGTCAAAGCTTATTACCGTAAGCAACAATATCCAAACCAAGTGATCCATGTTGTCACACGATTGGATCGGGATACATCGGGTCTGATGCTGTTTGCCAAACATGGTTTTGCCCATGCTAAAATGGATGTTCAATTAAGGGAGAAGAAAGTCATCAAAAAATACCAAGCGTTGGTTGCCGGAAAGTTGGCTGTTCTAGCCAATCATGGTGAAATCAATCAACCTATTGCCCGAGATTTGACATCGCTCCTGAAACGTAAAGTCGCATCGGAAGGCAAACCAGCTCGAACTGAGTATTGGTTATCTAGAATCAATGCGCAATGGGCATTGGTCGATATTCAACTGCATACAGGGCGGACCCACCAAATACGTGTCCATTTTTCTGCTATCGGCTGTCCACTCTTGGGGGATGAGATGTATGGGGGCAGAATGGATCTAGGAATCGATCGTCAAGCGCTCCACTGCTGTCAACTGCAATTTTTGCATCCTTTTACGCAGGAGCCAATGGCATTTTCTTGTCCTTTGGCGCAAGATATGGCAATTGTAACAACAAGCAATTAAGATAAAAATGAGGTGAAGAGATTGGATGAAAATCAAGAATTAACAGAACGGTTTGATCAACTGACCCAAGCGCTGAAAGAAATGGATATCCAGAAGTTCCGCGATGAATTTCTTGATCTGCATATCTATGAGCAGGGGCAGTTCTACCAATCTCTAGATTCAAGTGAACGGCAAATCGTTTATACCTATCTTTCACCGAAAGAATTGGCTGATATGTTTGATGTGATAGAAGAAGACGATGAGCATATGGTCGACTATTTAACAGAAATGCGGCCTAGCTATGCAGCCGATATGTTGGCGCAAATGTATACGGATAATGCGGTCGATCTATTGAAGACATTAGACAAGAAACAAACCGCGAAATATCTCAGTTTGATGACAACTGATGCTGCCAGTGAAATCAAAGAGTTGCTGCATTATGAAGACGAGACAGCAGGTTCCTTGATGACGACTGAGTTCGTTTCGATCGTGGCCAATCAAACAGTGCGCTCGGCGATGTATGTTTTAAAAAATGCCGCTGATGTTGCTGAAACGATTTATTATATCTATGTCGTTGATACAGATGATAAATTGGTCGGCGTTATATCTTTAAGGGATTTGATCATCAATGAGGATGATACGATGATCGCTGATATTTTGAATGAACGGGTCATGTCAGTCAATGTCGGAGATGACCAAGAAGATGTGGCACAAACCTTTAGGGATTATGATTTCTTGGCATTGCCAGTCACCGATTACGATGACCATCTGCTGGGTATCGTAACAGTTGATGATATCATTGATGTGATTGACGATGAAGCGGCGAGTGATTATTCCGGTTTGGCGGGGGTCAATGTTGAAGAAGTCAGCGAAAACCCAATTAAAGCCTCGACCCGCAGATTGCCATGGTTGATCACCTTGTTGTTTTTGGGGATGGCCACGGCAAGTTTGATCAGTCATTATGAAGAACTAGTCAGTGAAGCAAGTATTTTGGCGGTTTTTATTTCCTTGATCACCGGTACTGCAGGCAATGCAGGGACGCAATCATTGGCTGTCGCTGTTAGACGGCTCGCTATCAATGATGACAAAGAAAAAAGCTTTATGAAGACAGTTATAGGTGAAGTATTGACAGGATTGTTTACCGGAGCGATTACAGGTTTGACGATTTTTGCAATCGTAGCTGTTTGGAAACAAAACCCAATCTTGGGTTTCGTGATCGGAATGGCGATGATGTGTGCTATCACTGTAGCTAACTTAGCAGGCAGTTTGATTCCGATGTTGATGGACAAACTTGGATTTGATCCAGCCGTTGCTAGCGGACCCTTTATCACCACGCTAAGTGATTTAACGAGTGTTTTGATCTATTTCAATATTGCCAGTTTATTTATGAGCTACTTTATTCAATGAAACCAAATCAAAGACAACAACACCATCCATAGCGGATAAGTGTTGTTGCCTTTTTTAGTGCTTGAATTTTGGTAAGATGCCTGAAGGAGAGACGCCATAGAGTTTTTTAAAGGACTTGCTAAAGTGATAAGCATCTTGATAGCCAACCGCAGAGGCTACTTCTTTGATCGTCAATTGGTCATTGGTCAACATGTCTTTCGCCCGTTTCAGTCTGATTTCGATCAGATAATTGATGGGGCTCATGCCTGTTGCTTCTTTAAAAATCTTTGATAAATAAGTTGGACTCAAAAATTGATCTTGGGCTAATTTCTCTAAGGTGATTTCGTCTTTATAATGATTTTCCAAATAATACACCGTATAGTTCACGATTTTCTGCTGCCGTTGCTGGCTTTTGGAAAGATAAGGCATGACATTGCTGTGTTCATCGTTGAGTCCACGCAAGATGTAGACCAGCAATTCGATCAAAAGTGCTTTTTGCATCAGTTGAAACTCATCTCGTTCTTCATTGCTTTCTTTGACCAGCTGCCAAGCTTTTTCTAAAACTTGGTGGTGGTATTTGCCTAAATCAAGCAAGGGATGTTTATTGGGAAACCTATTGCGTTTGAAGCCTTCTAAAGAAATATTTTTTAGCCCAATATGCAGTTGATGAGAGCGGGTGCCAGGTAATTGAAATTCGCAATGTTTGACACCAGGATTAAACAGCATCACACTGCCAGCTCGAATTTTTTTTGCAGGCTCTTGATCAAAATAATAATTGCTTTCACCTTCTAATAAAATACTGATTTCCAGAAAATCATGGTGGTGCATCTCGCCGTGGCTTTCTGATTGTGTCCAAGGATCGAATAAATAAATGATCTCCGGGTTAAAGGTACGGGGATTGACTAAATTCATGGCTGATTCACTCCAATGGGGATGGTTCGGCCTCAGTATATAAGGCGTTCCACTTCTTACTAATATTTTACATCAAAATGAGTAAGAAAAACCATTTTATTCGTTCCTCAAACCGCTATTCTTAACAACGAGAGGGGGAATTCGATGAGTAACACACAATGGATCTGGCGCTATGCAAGAAAGAACCGCGGCAAACTTCTATTGGCATTCATATTTTTGATGATCAACGCAGCGCTGATCGTTGTAAATCCATATTTAGGAGGTATGGTGATCGACGATGTCATCAATCAGCAACAAATACAGCTATTATTGCCATTATTATTGATTATGATCGGAACAACTGTGGTTCGTACAGTCGTTCGTTATACTTATCAATTGCTGTTTGAACGCGTCGGTCAAAATACGTTATACGATTTAAGAGAAGATATGTACCAAAAATTGCAAGAATTGGACTTTGACTTTTTCAACCATACCCGGGTTGGTGACATTATGGCGCGGATGACAGGGGATACGGATGCAATCCGCCATTTCGTCTCTTGGGTCACCTATAACATCGCGGAATGTGTATTGTGGTTCTTTTCAGCTGTCGTGGTGATGAGCTTTATCGATTGGAAACTGATGTTGGCATTAGTGGCAATCACGCCCTTGATTTTCATTTTGACCAATCGAATGTCGAAAAAAGCCCATCCGTTGTTTTTTGATATTCGCGAAAGTTTTTCGCGATTGAATTCGATGGTCGAAGAAAATATTGGAGGGAATCGCGTCGTCAAAGCGTTTGCCCGTGAAGACTTTGAAATTGAAAAATTTGTTCACTATAATGAAGATTTCAAAGCCAAGAACATGGCGTCTGCGAAAGTTTCTCGTACCTACTTGCCTTGGCTAGATGGTTTAGCAGGCAGTTTGTCGATCATAGCTTTGGTCTTGGGCGGTATTTTCGTCATCAATGGAGATATGACATTGGGTGATTTGGTGGCTTTCAACGGATATTTATGGATGTTGAACAATCCGATGCGGATGAGTGGTTGGCTGATCAATGATGCACAGCGTTTTTCGGCAGCTTGTATCAAGATTCGGCAGATGTTGGCGCAAGAGTCTAAGATCCCTGTCCATCACGAAGAACAATTAGTACCTATCAAAGGACACGTAGAATTTAAAGATGTTTCTTTTCACTTTTCTGATGATCCTAATCAGAATGTTCTGTCAGAAATCAACTTTAAGATTGGTCCTGGGCAAACACTGGGTATTTTAGGTGAAACAGGTTCTGGTAAAACTACGCTTGTCAATCTTGTCGGTCGCTTTTATGATCCAACACAAGGAACGGTCTTGATTGACGGCAAAGATGCCAAAACCTATCCAGTACGGCAATTGCGAGAGAATATTTCAATGGTGATGCAAGATGTATTCCTATTTTCGAATACTATTTCTGACAACATTGCCTTTGGTAATCCCTTGGCAGATGAAGGCTATATTCGCCAAATGGCTGTCGTAGCCGACGCAGATACCTTTATCTCCAGGATGCCTCAAGGATATGAAACGGTGATCGGCGAAAGAGGTGTTGGTCTTTCTGGTGGGCAGAAACAACGGATCTCCTTGGCCCGTGCTTTAGCCAAAGACCCATCGATTCTGATTTTAGATGATACGACTTCAGCCGTTGATATGGAAACGGAATCGAAAATCCAGCAAGAACTAACAAAATTAACTGGCGAAAAAACGACCTTCATTATTGCCCATCGGATTTCATCCGTCAGAGAAGCTGATCTGATCTTGATGATGGAAAAAGGCCATGTTGTTGAACAAGGCTCGCATGAAGAATTGGTCGCCAAACGCGGCAAGTATTATGAAGTGTACCAAAAACAATTGGGCTTGTCAGGAGGTGAAGAAGATGGCCAGAAACACATTTGATGTGGATGAAGAGTTAGAACAGGAATTTAGTTGGCAAGATTTTAAACGTCTGTCACAATATGTCGTACCTTATAAACAAAGTATTATCAAAGTTTTGGCAACGATCATTTTAGCCAATCTTGCGGGGATGCTGGCACCTGTTTTCACCAAAATCGCGATTGACACATCGATCCCGGATGAAAATATCAGTCAATTGCTGCTGATTGGGGCAGCATTCATAGCAACATTGATCATAATAGGTCTTTGCATGCGCTATCGGATCTATCATATTACCCGCATTGGTCAAGATGTGTTGAAAGATATGCGTTATGATATTTTTGAGCATTTGCAGCGCTTGCCGTTTTCTTACTTTGATACCCGTCCCCATGGGAAGATCTTGATTCGGATCGTCAATTATATCAACACACTAAGTGATCTTCTTAGTAATGGACTGATCAATTTGATTTCTGATGTCTTTAATGTTGTGATCACCTTGATCTTTATGTTTGCGATTGACTTCAAGCTAACCTTATATTCATTGGCATTGTTGCCGGTTCTTTTTGTTATGGTCATGGTGATCAAAAACAAACAGCGTAAAGCGTACCAAACGTTGAGCAATAAGCAATCTAATTTAAATGCCTATATCCATGAAAGTATTGCAGGCATCAAAATCACCCAGTCTTTTGCACGAGAAGAAGAGAATGCATCGATTTTTGAAGAAGTCAGCAATGATTATCGCACGTCATGGATGAAAGCTGTCCGCATTCAATTCCTGATGTGGCCAGGCGTGCAGAATATCTCGGTCATCACAACCTGTTTGATTTATTTTGTCGGTATTCGCCAAATCGGGGTTGAAGTTAGTACCGGTACGTTGATTGCTTTTATTAGTTACATCAATAACTTTTGGAATCCAGTCATCAATATCGGCAACTTCTATAATTCATTGATCACAGCGACCGCTTATTTGGAACGGATCTTTGAAACGATGGATGAGGTGCCAGATATTGAAGACAAACCTGATGCCAAAATCTTACCAGCCATGAGAGGGGCAGTGACATTTGATCATGTGACCTTCCGTTATGAAGAGGGAAAGAATATCCTATCTGACGTCAACTTTACCATTACACCGGGTGAAAGTATTGCATTAGTAGGACCAACCGGTGCTGGGAAGACCACGATCATCAATTTGTTGAGTCGATTTTATGATGTTAATGAAGGTAGCGTAAAGGTTGATGGCATGGATGTTCGCGATGTGACATTGTCCTCATTACGGTCGCAAATGGGCGTTATGCTGCAAGATACCTTTATCTTCTCGGGGACGATCATTGAGAACATCCGCTATGGGAAATTGGATGCGACGGAAGAAGAAATCATTGAAGCAGCCAAAATCGTGCGCGCCCATGATTTCATTAAAGACCTGAAAGATGGCTATCAAACAGTGGTGGAAGAGCGAGGTAGTACATTATCTGCAGGGCAGCGGCAATTGATCTCATTTGCACGGGCACTATTGGCAGATCCGAAGATATTGATTTTGGATGAAGCCACCTCAAGTATTGATACCAAGACGGAGGAACTGCTGCAAGAAGGTTTACTGAAGCTACTTGAAGGACGGACCTCTTTTATCATCGCTCACCGGTTGTCTACGATCAAAAATTCTGACCGCATTTTCTATGTAGCTGGCGGTAAGATCGCGGAATCAGGCAATCATGATCAATTGATGGCTCAAAAAGGGTTGTATCATCATTTGTATCAGTCGCAGTATGATTTGCTGCAAGCGATATGAGTGCATATGCTTAAATTCAACCATATTTCAAGTGTCATATAAGCGACTCAAACAAAAACGCGCGCCTTTACAGGTGTGCGTTTTTGTTTGAGGGGAAGAGATCAGACAGTTATTTCACATAGTAGCTGATATAATAATTGGTCTTTGTCAAACGCGAATGCGTGTTTTTCCTCCATATGAAGCGTATGAGAGTTTCTATTCAATCATGGCAAAGAATGCTCCTTCGAAATGAAACAGGTTCTTTGCTATGATCAAATCCTTTTACACAATATTTTTTTGCTTGATACCCAATGTCACCAAGCTTGCAAGGATAAATCCACCGCCAAAAAGCAGGTATAGCCATAAATAGGGCGAGTCACTTCCTGCAATCTCCAACACGCCATTCAATAGGCACCACGTGATGAGACAGGCTAGTCCCGAATGGTAGAGATTTGCTGAAATCCGTAGCTGTTTGTGGCTGAATATTCGACCAATCAGCCACCAGATCAGACCTGCAACTGCCATGAGCAGCCAAGCATATTGCAGGGAAAAGGAGACTACTCCATGACTAAAGTGGTGATACACCATTTGAAATAGAAACAGGCAAAGACTGAGAAGGCCATATGGTATCAGTTTTTTCATTGAACTCACGTCCTTTACTTGAAATAGAGGATATCGCTAACAGATCGTTCGTCACTATTATTGCTTCCCCCGACGGTTTGATTAACGACTTTCCCATTGAAGTATAGAGTCGAGGAACCGCCGCCGTCTAAATTATAGGCAGTCGTGGCACCCAATGATTCAAATTGTTCGGCCAATTGATACAATGTCAAGCCTTCGCTATCAGAAGTCCGTCCTTCTGAAACAATGATCACATAGTGGTTTTCACCAATTTGACCGATCGCCGTCCGAGGATTACTGGTCATCGACTGGGAGACCTCTGTTGAAGGAGAGACTACCACCTGACTCTCTTCGACTAGTGCTGGTCCGAAAGAAAGAATTTGCTGTGCATCGGTCAAGGAAGCCGCAGAAGTGGTACTTTCATCTACGATGGAGAAATTTCCCTCTTTATCGATAACAAGTGCTTGTGTATCGCCATTGGCAGTATCCCGATACAAGGTACCATTACGCATCACGAAACCAGTGCTGCGAAACCCGTAGTAATCACCATTAATGGCTAAAACGGCATTATTTTGTGCCGCCATCTCTGAGGTCGTTTCTTTGATGTTGCGGCCATACGTATTTTCAGCGAAAGCAGTTTGTAAATGACTGCTGTCAGCTGTTTGGATATCAGCAATATAAACAGTCGTGTCATCTACCCGTTTTTCGATCAATTGGATGGTTAAGCCATCGCTTGTGTAACTTGTATCCGTGGCCACAATCGTCTCGCTGCTTGATGTACTTTCTTCAGTACTATTAGAAGTTGACATTGTACTTTCAGCTACTGTGGCCACAGCTACTTGACGGTCAGGCAAAACAAATGCCTTTAATAAGATCCAACTGCTGCTGGCGACGAGCATCAATGAAAATAGGCATGCCCAGCGATATGGTTTTTTCAGCCATCTCATTTGGCCACCTCCTCAGTAAAGATGTAGCGCTGTTGTACGTGAAAACTAAAGAAAAATAAGAGACCATCAACGATCAGTTTTGATAGGAAGAGGGATGGCAATACTTGGACCAAACAGCTAACCCCTATCCAGCTAAAGAAAATGATCGTCAAAAATAGACAAGCGTAGCGAAAAGCGGTTGTCGGATTGCGGCCTTGATGAAATACATAATGTCGATTCAACAGATAATTGATCAGACCAGAAATCAAACATGCCAGAATCGTTGCTATTAATAATGGAAATGAGGCCTGTCCTAAAATCAAGGTCAAGATCAAAAATAGGCCGCTATCCAATAGAGCTGAAACGAGCGATGAGCCAATAAAGCGCAGTAATGGTCCATAAATCAATAGGGAATCATGGATCGGCCTGAAATGCGAATGTGCGTTGTTTTCTTCATAGATTGTTTGGATGGGCAGTGACACCAAGCTTATCTGGAGCTGCTTGGTTGCTAGTAAGACATTCATTTCGTAGTCGAAACGGTCACCGTCAATCTTGATCAAAGATGGAATCAACGTAGTGTGAAAGGCCCGTAACCCCGTTTGGGTATCTTGCAGGCGCAGGCCAGTCGCCAACCAAAAGAACCCTGATGTCACTCGGTTGCCCCAATAGCTTTTGGTGGGTGTAGTCTTTTTCTTGAAAGAACGGACCCCCAGCAATAGTTCGTGTGGTTGATGATTTGGCAATGCATGGATCAATCTGCGTATATCTTGTGGATGGTGTTGTCCATCACCATCCGCCGTCACGACGCCGGCTGCTTCTGGAAAATCCTGAATGATTTTCTGCAAGCCAAACTTCAGTGCATAGCCTTTGCCTTGGTTTTGTGCATAGGTATAAAAATGGATCCGCGTCGACAGCTGACAGATAGTTTGAAAGGTATCCTCATAATCTTCACCGCTTCCGTCATCCACAAGCAAGATTTGGCATGAAGTCGCAGGAAGCAATGCTTCGAAAAAGGCGATGGTTTTTTTCGAAGGCTCATATATGGGAATCAACAGTAGGACATTCATTTCACTCACCTCTTGCCAATAGAATAGCTGAGGCGGCTTAATACCAGCTTAAATATATTTATGAAAATCTTGAATCGGTAAGTGTTAATATGGATTATGCAAAAAAAGCCTGCCTTCTCGAAAGAAAACAGGCTTGATGGTGCTATTCGCTTAAGTCAACGATTTTGGTGCCATGAACTTCTTGGACACCAAGACTTTCACATATATGTTGCGCGTTTTCAAATGTGATCCCGCCTCCGGGCAAGATCGTTAGACGGTCACCTGCATAGTCGATCAGTTCTTTTAGATAGGAAAGATTATCTTCGATTGGTGTGCCCGCTGCCCCACCATGGGTCAAGATTCTCTCCACACCATGATCGGCCAACCAATCGATGGCTGCAAACTGCCGCTCAGCAGGAATCGCATCAAAGGCCATATGGAAGGTCACTTGTAATCCTTCTGCTGTTTCTAATAATAGTTCTAGCGCCTCTTCGTCTAGCCAACCGCTAGGTGTTAAGCAGCCTAATACCACACCATCGGTACCGATTTTTTTGGCTTCGATCAAATCAGTATGCATGATCTTCAATTCAGTATCATTATAGATGAAGTCACCACCACGCGGGCGGATGATCGTCATGACAGGGATACTTTTTTCTCCTGCATAACTCAAAGCCTCTTCAATGACCCCTGTACTTGGGGTTGTACCGCCAACTGCTAGGTTATCACATAACTCGATTCGATCGGCCCCCCGAGCAATCGCTAGTGGGATATTGGTATAATTTTCTGCACAAAACTCTTTTAACATAAGAACCCTCCATAAGCAAAGTTGTTATTCTATACTAGTAGTTTACCACATTTGTATGGTAAAGTAGAACAGAGATGGAGGAGTGTCTGATGTTAAAAAAAATAGAGCGCGCTCGCTTGTTCTTGCAGGCGCATCAGCAGTTGTTTGCTTGTCCAATTTGCAGGCAAAGGTTCTTTGCGGCAAATAATGGCTTGGTCTGTGCCAATCGCCACCGCTTTGATTTGTCAAAAAAAGGCACTTTGTTTTTTTTGGACCATGCCGTCAAGACAGACTATGATCAGTCGATGTTTATGCCAAGACAACGAATGATTCAAGGTGGGATGTATCAACCTGTACTTTCAGTTATCAAAGATCAATTATCCGCCACTGATAACGTTTTAGACGTTGGATGCGGAGAAGGCAGTTTCTTGAATCAGTTGATCAGTGAACCGACCCAAACAGCAATTGGCTTTGATATCGCCAAAGAAGGCATCAATTTGGCTACCAATCAAAAAGTACCGGCATTTTGGTGTGTGGCTGATTTGACCAATTTGCCTTTTGCGCAGCAAAGCTTTGATACGGTATTGAATATCTTTTCTCCCTCTAATTATGAAGAATTTAATCGAATTCTTAAAAAAGGTGGTCAATTGATCAAAGTCGTACCAGCTGAAAATTATTTAAAGGAACTGCGAAGGGCGTTTTATCCAAATGATCCTTCCAAACAACAGTATTCTAATCAACGTGTGGTAGACAAGTTTATGGCACATTATCCTTCAGCCGCACGGCAACGCGTGACCCATGTTTTTGAGATTCCAGAGGCGCTGCAGCAAGATTTGCTGGCGATGTCACCATTGGAATGGGCTGCTGAAGAAGCCCGTAAAGCAGAGCTTCGCGCAACACCGTTGCAAGAAATCACCGTGGATGTTGACATCCTAATTGCGAAAATTTACTGAAAAGATTTTGAATTTTTTTGTTATTTACCCTTGCATTCATGCCATGGGAGTGATATATTATTCTCAAGTCATTTTTCATTGGTTTTTATCAGGTTCCTGTTCTGATAAAAGTTAGTGAAAAGAGCTTCACTAACGTAACGACTCGCAGTGATCGACACCGAGTTGGTACGTTTTTTTTATGTCCAAATGACTGTTGACAAGTTAGAACAAGGCAAAAACAATTTTGGCAAAATATGATACTATAGATACAATTAGAATCAATTGGCTTTGGCCACATGAAAAGGAGACCGTTTTATGAATCACATCGTTCTTTTTGAACCTCAAATTCCTGCCAATACAGGTAACATTGCGCGTACCTGTGCGGCGACAAATACCCACTTGCATTTGATTGAACCTTTAGGCTTTTCAACGGATGATAAACACCTGAAAAGAGCTGGATTAGATTACTGGCACGATGTGTCGATCACGTATCATAAAGATTTACCAGCTTTTATGTCATTCTTGGGGGAGCGCCCTTTGTATTTGATTTCTAAATTTGCCAATCGTGTCTATTCACAAGTCGATTACACAGTTGCCGATGATCAGTTTTTTATTTTTGGCAAGGAAACGACCGGTTTGCCAGAAACGTTTATGCGGGAGCACGCGGATCAATGTTTGCGTATCCCTATGAACGACACCCATGTGCGTTCTTTGAATTTATCGAATACTGCTGCCTTGATAATTTATGAAGTATTGCGTCAACAAGGATTTCCCCAATTAGAATTGACGCATCATTATGAAAATGACAAAATCGATTAAAAGTGAGGTCTGATTGATGCAATTATATTTTACACGTCATGGAAAAACGGAATGGAACCAAGCAAGACGTTTTCAAGGAATGTTGGGGGATTCCCCTTTATTGCCTCAAAGTTATCAAGAAATCGACTTGCTGGGCAATCACATCGCAGACGTTCCTTTTGAAAAAATCTATGCCAGCACCTCATTAAGAGCGATGACAACCGCGCAAGGGATTCAGGCCCGTTTGTTACATCCTGTTGAAATCATTTATACAGATGATTTACGGGAATTGGGTTTAGGCGACTTAGAAGGTCAATCGATCGATGAGATGCATGCAAAATACCCCGAAGAATTGGATCGACTACGCAACCATCTGGATCAATATGATCCAAGTGTATTTCATGGTGAACCAATCGAAACAGCATTGGCTCGGATCGAAAAAGTGGTTGTCACAGCAGTATCACAACATCAAGGCCCGTTATTGTTCGTGGGTCATGGTGCCTCATTGACTGCAGCAATCCAATGGCTTGCTGGCAAAACCCTTGCTCAGTTGAGAGAACAAGGTGGTTTGGTCAACAACAGCTTGAGCATTTTGGAAACGGGTCAAACTGATCAAATGCCGTACAAGCTGACACAATGGAATGATGCCAGCTTTTTGGCTGATCAAGCGGGATTAGACGCCTTATTATAGTATAGGAAGGAGCGGCACCATGATTCCAGAAAAACTTTTTTTTGTCGGCCATGTTGCCGCCATCTTTTTTCAAAACCCGAGCAATTTTTATAAAGTAATGTTGGTCAAAGTGACTGAAAACAACGCTGATTATAAAGAGAGTGAAATCGTTGTGACGGGCAGTTTTGGCGAAATTCAAGAAGAAGAGAAGTATCGCTTCTTTGGTGAATTGGTCAATCATCCCAAATATGGGGTCCAGCTGAAAGCGGAAAGCTACCAGCAGGAGCAACCCACTTCCGAACAAGGATTGATCAACTATCTTTCTAGTGAAAAATTTCCGGGGATCGGTAAGAAGACGGCAGAGAAAATCGTGGATCTTTTGGGAGAAAATGCCATCGACCAGATTTTGGAAGATCCCTCATTATTGGCCCAAATCAATGGCTTGAATCAGAGCAAACAACAGATGATCGTGGATACGATCCGTCAAAATCATGGCATGGATCAAGTGATCGTTGGATTGAATCGCTATGGCTTCGGGAGTCAATTATCATTTGCGATTTATCAAGCGTATCGTAATGAAGCATTATCGATCATTGAAGAAAATCCTTATCAGCTGGTTGAAGATATCGAAGGGATTGGGTTCAAGCGTGCAGACAGTATTGCCGAACAACTGGGTATCGAAGCCGACTCACCCCAGCGTTTCAGAGCAGCAGTTTTGCATCAAATTTTTGCACAAGCTATGCAAAGCGGAGATACCTATAGCGTTGCCCAAGATTTGCTGGATCAAACACTGCGTTTATTAGAAAAGAGCCGACCAGTTGAAATTGACCCGGAGGCTTTAGCCAATGTGATCATTGAGTTGGTGGAAGAAGGCAAGATCCAGCAAGAAGAAACCAAATTATATGAAAACAGTTTGTACTTTGCCGAGTGGGGAATCGCCAATTCCATTGACCGGTTATTGGCACGAAAAAAAGAAATCAAGTATCCAGAAAAGACAATCAATAAAACGATCCGCAAAATAGAAAAACAGTTGGGCATCACTTACGGTGCTTCCCAAGAAGAAGCCATCAAAGATGCAATTCGCTCACCGTTATTTATATTGACTGGGGGCCCAGGGACAGGTAAGACGACTGTAATCAATGGGATTGTCCAGTTGTTTGCGGAGCTGAATGATCTTGATTTGGAACCGTCAAAATATAGTGACGAAACCTTCCCGATTTTGCTTGCAGCACCAACTGGTCGGGCCGCTAAGCGGATGAACGAAACCACAGGTTTGCCTAGTGGCACGATTCATCGTTTGTTAGGTTTGAATGGTCGAGAGAAAGCCCCAAGTGTGAGTGCCAAAGAATTAGAAGGTGGTCTATTGATCGTTGATGAAATGTCTATGGTGGATACTTGGTTGGCGAATACGTTATTTAAATCGATCCCTACCAATATGCAAGTGATTTTTGTTGGCGATAAAGACCAGTTGCCTTCTGTGGGACCTGGTCAAGTACTTCATGATTTGCTGGCGATCGAAGCAATTCCGCAACAAGAATTGACGGAAATTTATCGGCAAGGCGATGGCTCAAGCATTATTCCTTTGGCTCATGCCATTAAAAATGGCCAATTGCCAGCGGACTTTACCAAGAATCAAAAAGACCGTTCTTTTTTTGCTTGTGATGCGTATAAAATCGAACCGCTGATTGCCCAAATTGTCAAAAGAGCCAAAGATAAGGGGTTCACGCCGCAGGATATCCAAGTTTTGGCTCCGATGTATCGTGGGGTTGCGGGTATTGATGCGTTAAATAAAATGATGCAAGGGATTTTTAATCCCAATGATGGGTCTAAAAAAGAAGTTGCTTTCAATGAGACGGTCTATCGGATCGGTGACAAAGTGCTGCAATTGGTCAATTCACCGGAAGACAATGTTTTTAATGGGGATATGGGCCAAATCGTTGGTATTACGCTTGCCAAACAATCAGAAGATAAAGTTGACGAATTGATCATACGTTTTGATGCGAATGAAGTCACGTACAAGCGCAATGAATGGAACAAAATTACATTGTCCTATTGTTGCTCGATCCATAAATCGCAAGGCAGCGAATTTCAAATGGTCATCTTGCCGATGGTTCATCAATATCAACGCATGTTGCAGCGGAATCTGCTTTATACAGCTGTGACCCGCAGCAAAGAGATGTTGATTTTGCTTGGCGAACCGCAAGCCTATCAAACTTGTGTTGTCAATGAGTCAGCCATTCGATTGACGACACTGAAGGAACGGATCAACGGTACGGATCAAATGACTGCATTACAGCGGGCGAAACTTGCGCAATATGAAGAAGCAGATGATCCATTCAATGATACGCCAAGCGCGAGAGAACCGGTGGATAGTAGAGATAAACCGACATTGTCTCAAGCGGCAAAAGAACCGAAAGCGTCAAATCATCAACCAATCGATTTATTCTCCGAGCCGCTAATTAAAGAAAATCAAGCGGCGAAAGAAGTTGAGGCAGTACCTACATCTGATATAGTGGAAGAAACATTGACGACAGGAACGCTAACAAATGCAATGGTCATCAATCAATTGGTTGATCCGATGATTGGTATGGGGGATACCACGCCTTATGATTTTTTAGCAAAACGTTGATTTCTAATAAACGAATATACAAAGAAAGTGAGCGCTTTCTTTCGGTTTTTAGCAAAGATATGCTAAGCTAAAATCAAAAGGAGGCGTTGTTTTTATGGCCAAAGAAACAGAAGATAAATTAGCAAAGTTAGCCAAAGAATCATCTAGTGACTTCAAAAAATTAGACGAGATGGAAAAAGAGTATGAATTGGATAAAAGCCCGGATACAGATCGTGAGACTGAGGGAGAATCTAAGCTGGAAAAGACCTTGGATAAAGCACCGATCTTTCCACCTAACACGCCAAATAATCCAATCAATCCAGGAAACCCAGGCAATCCTTAGGCGTGTTGTGCCAGAAAATAAGCATAGCTAAAAAAGCATTGATTTATTCAATGCTTTTTTTGTATGTCTAAGGCTCATGTAAGTGTTGATAGTAATAGATCGCCAGCTGTGTGCGATCCCGCAAGGACAGTTTTTCTAATAGTTGGCTGATATAGTTACGTACCGTTCCATCACTCAGAAAAAGTGTTTCAGCAATTTCTTTGTTGTTTTTGCCGGCAGCGACTTCTTTGATGATCTGCAGTTCACGATCGGATAAAGGATCTTGTACCTTGGCTTGCGGTATTGGTTTCAACATTTGTGTAAATGTTGAAACAATCTCGGTACCGAAGACAACTTGCCCTTTATGTGCAGCTTTGACTGAAGGGATAATGGCATCAAGATTTTGTTTGATCAAATAGCCTTTTACACCCACAGCAATAGCTTCTCGGATATAGACTTGGTCTTTGAATGTAGTCAACAGCAAAATAACAGCGTCAGGAAATTGTCTCAGAATCTCTTTGGCAGCCGTTAATCCAGTCTGTTGGCCCATGCGAATATCTGTTAGTAAGACATCTGGTCTAAATGTTTGATAAAGCGTTATCGCATCATCAGCAGAATGGCCGACTTTTAATACACGTATTTCTTTTGTGCTTTCTAAAATCGTTTTTAATGAAGTCGTAACGAAGGGATCATCATCAATAATGATTACATTGATCATCATGTAGGCTCCTTTGGTATGGTAATCGTCAATTGGAAATGTGTATCTGTTTGCACTATATGGACTTGTCCTTTGATTGTCCGGATTCGTTGTTGGATTGTTTGCAAGCCAATACCTGTTTTTGGCTGATCGCATGCAGTTACACCATCATTGCGAATCTGCATGCGGTAAAATGCTGGCAATGTTTTGAAGTGGAACACCAACAAAGTCGCTTGACTATGCTTGATCGTGTTCGTTATTGCTTCTTTCATCACCATCAACAAACAGTTTTGCTGGTTTTCAGATAAGTCTTCGAATACTGTTCCTTGAATCTCTACTGGACACAATTCTTCGATCGTCACCAAATTTTGGACAGCCTCGGCAAATGAGAGGGAATCTGCATGCAAATCATGGACACTGAGGCGAATATGATCCATGCCGGTATCAACGGTCTGCTTGAGCTGGTACAGCGGTTCTTGCAACGTGGATTCTTGATTGATTGTTTCTAATGCACCGATTTGCAAAAGTGCTCGTGATAGCAAGTGGCCGACATTGTCATGGATATCTCTTGCAATACGATTGCGTTCTTCCGCAATTTGCAACGCTAGCTTTGTCTCGTGGGTTTCCAACAGTTGTTGATTTTGTTTGGCTAATTGTTGTTGTTTTTCCCAATGACTATCTTTTGATGTGAGAAACTTTTGTGTCAAAGCTGTCATGGCTTGGTCTTTTTGTCGTAAGTATAGGCTCAACACCATCAGGAACATCAAGACAACAGCCAAAGCAGGAAATTGCAGGAGGAAAAGTCCCACACAAAACCAAAAAAGGCAACAGCATCAACGATTTTGGATTGTACTGGCAATATGCGCAATAAGCAAGGGAGAAAGAACGTTAGGTCAGACCAAAAATAGCATAGAGGGATGATTCCTGCTATCACGACCCAACGCGCAGACTTTGGCAACAAGAAACTGACACCCATCAAAAAAACAGCTGTTAGGAAATAGATGATTTGCTGGGCATCAAATCCTTGACCGATCATCAAAGACAAAGAAACCAATAATAAGAGAGTAGATTCAATCAATGTACGGCTTTTATCCATACCAGACTCCTTTATATGACATTTGTCATGGATATTTTGGTCAAAGGTCACTAGCAAGTACCTGATATCTTTATTATAGTCAGATTATAGCGTATTTTGAAAGGGGTTTTTGAGGATGATGATTGAAATCAGTCAATTGGTGAAGCGTTACGATGATCTGATTGCGTTAAATCATATTGATCTACAGGTGGCTGAGGGCGAAATTCTAGGTTTATTAGGGCCTAACGGTAGCGGCAAAACGACGGCCATCAATTGTATGCTTTCTTTGCTAAAATTTGACAAAGGATCGATTTGTCTATTCGGACAACAAATGGCCGCTGATAATTATGAAGTGAAAGCCAAAATTGGTGTAGTTCCACAAGATGTAGCAGTTTTTGAAGAGTTGACTGTGTATGAGAATATCGATTATTTTTGCGGTTTGTATGTAGCGGATAAGAAAAAAAGGCAGGAGTTGATCACGGAAGTCGTGGCGTTAGTTGGCTTAGAAACCTTTTTGACGTTTTATCCGCATGAACTAAGTGGCGGATTGAAACGCCGTTTGAATATTGCATGTGGGATCGCTCATAAACCAGAACTGATTTTTTTAGATGAACCGACGGTTGCCGTCGATCCTCAAAGTAGAAATAAGATATTAGAAAGTATCAAAGAATTGAATCGCCAAGGGGCTACCATCGTTTATACCACTCACTATATGGAGGAAGTTGAACTGCTGTGTGACCGGATCGTCATCATGGATCAAGGGCAAGTCATCGCCAAAGGAACGAAAGAAGAGCTGAAAGATATGGTCCGTACCACGGATCGTTTAACGATTGCCGTTCCTTTCTTACCAGAACATTTGGTTGAAACAATAAACAATCAACTGTCGGTCGAAGAAATCAGCTATGTTGATGGTGAATTGACTGTCACGTCCACACATTTGAATGATGATTTACTCCCAATTTTGACTGTTTTGCAAGAAGCGGATATTTCATATGGAAAAATCAGTACCAAAGAAGCTACACTAAATGACGTTTTCCTAGAAATAACCGGCAAAGAGTTGCGAGATTAGGAGGTGACCAACATGTTTTGGCAAATATACTACTATCGATTAAAAGTTTTGATGAGAAATAAATCTTTACTGTTTTGGACGTTGGCGTTTCCTATCATCTTGGGTTTGATGTTTGTCGCAGCTTTCGGACAATTGGACCAAGGTAGTACTTTAGAAACGATTCCTGCGGCCGTTGTGTTTGATGCTCAAGAACCTGCGACGGGGGAAAATTTTGTTGAGGTGTTGGCTTCTATCGAAACTGATGGGACAGCAATGTTTGCATTGGAACAGTTGACAGCAGATGATGCAAAAAACCAACTAGAAGCTGATCAGATCGCTGGCTATTATGAGCTGCAAGGCGAACAAATCTTCTTGCATGTAGGACAAGCGGGGATTCGTCAGACCGTGATGAAAAGTGTGATGGATCAATACTTGCAGCAAGCCGCGCTTTATAAAAGCCAAATGGATATGGGCAATTTGGCTGTATTAGAAACGATGCAATCATTGGATGAGCCGCTTTTTCAAGTCCGGAACGAAGAAGCTGTGATGAGTATCAAAAGTTTTTACTTTTTTACCTTGGTGGGGATGTCAATTCTGTATGGTACTATGTGGGGCTTGCGGAATGCGCAAGATCAACAAGCCAATCAATCACCCAACGGCATCCGTTTATCGTTGATTCCGAAACCCAAAAGTATAGTGACATTGGCCAATCTATTGGCAAGTTTTACTGTGCTTTTTTCAGAAGTATTATTGATATTAGGTGTTTATCGTTTTATCTATCAAGTTGATTTTGGTACACGTTGGCAATGGTTATTCGTGATTGTCGCTCTTGGTACCCTTAGTGCGCTTTTGTTAGGCTTGCTTTTGGGCAATGCCTTTCCCAATATGTCCTTAGCCCAAAAAGAAGGAATTCTGACTGCAGTGACGATGGCAATGAGCTTTCTTGCTGGTATGATGGGCTCTGAACAAATCAAGTACTGGATTGATGCAACAATACCGATTATAGGCAAAATCAACTTAGTGAACTTGATCAGTGAGAGTTTATACCAACTTTATTATTACCAGGAACTTTCCAGTTTTTACCTGAATATCCTTTGGCTAGGTGGTATCCTCATGCTATTTGCTGGATTGAACTGGTTGGTTGAAAGGAGGGTTCAGTACGATGCTCTATAAAACGATATGGAAACTGCTGAAAGCCAACAAAGTCAATTTAGTGATTGGTGTCGTTATTACATTGGTGATTACTTTTTTCTATTCTCAGAGTATTGATACAGGTAACACAAATTTGCAAGAAGCCAAAATTTTGATTCTTTCTGAGAAATCATCGCCGATAATCGATGGAATGACAGAATATTTAGCGGAAACGCAAACCATCGTAACGATGGAAGAGCCGACCCAAAAAGAAATCGACGATGCATTATATTTCCAGCAGATCGGCATCGTCTTATTTTTACCAAATGATTTTTCAGAAACGATTTCAGCTGGACAAATGCCGACGATCGATATTCAAGCGCGACCAGATGCTTTCTCAAAAGCGGTCGTGACACAACAAGTAACAACGTTTCTCCAAACGTATTTGGCTTATGCGCAATCATTTCCTGCTGAGGAGGCCATGGCACAAACAAAGGAAGTATTGTCCTCCCAAGGAGAATTGGTACTTAATTCTGAGTATAGTCATCGTATGGGGCGGTTATTGTCCGGTATGAGTTTTAATTTATTGGCCTATGGGTTGTTCATGTCGATATTTAGTGGTTTTGGTGTGGTGAATTTGGCTTTCAACCGGAAAGCAATCAACAACCGCAATCAAGTTGCGCCGGTTTCAAAAAGAAAACTTCATCGGCAAATCACTTGGGCATTGATTGGCTACTCAACGTTACTGACCGTTGGCTTTTGTGGATTGGTCTTGTTGTTGACACGCAATATTTGGACCAATGCTACTGGCTGGCATTTGTTGAATGTCTTGTTCTTTTTGATAACAATGGTGGCATTTTCCTCTTGTATGACCGCAATCATTAAAAATAGTGAAGCAATCGGGGGTATCAGTAATATTTTCATTATGGGCTGTTGTTTTATTGGCGGCGTCTTTGTACCATCAGAACTTTTACCGGAAATCGTCAATAAAATAGCAGCTTTTACACCGACTTATTGGTTTATTCAAAACAATCTTCTGATTGGTCAAAATTTGACATTGAATGCGGCCTTCAAAGAAACATTCCTTTTTCAATCCGGAATACTTCTGGCATTCGCTGCGGTGTTTGTTGTTATCCAACTGGTGATGAGTAAAGATAAAGCCTATTTAAGGTAATGAGGTGGAGATTCAATCGCTAGCAAATAGGTGTTCCTCGTGATGAGGAACACCTATTTTAGCACCAAAACAATTGTTTGCCGGGCGTTAATATTAAATCAAATGGACGTTTGCCCATTTCTTCACCATCTTCTTGCCCATGTTGCGGGATGGTTGAAACAATCCGTAATTTTGTGGTCGAGATGTGGTGGAAATAACGAGAGTTCATATGTTTTTTGCGGGTCAATAATAAAATCAACCAAAAAATTTTAAACATGGCCACCCGTTCCACGAGGACGAAGTCAAGCTTGTCCTCTTTAACAGTGGCAGTCGGCGCAATTGGTACGCCGCCGCCAAAATAAGGATGATTGGTCGTTGTACACAAAAATGCCTTCGAAAAGCTTAATTGCTGCCCATTGCATTCGACCAAAATCGGAAACCCTTTTTGGCGGAAGAGGACGGTCAAAATCGCAGCGATATACGAAAATGAACCCATATTGTATTTGTTGAGACGTGATTTTGCAGAAGAGTGATTGGCGGTATAAACGATGGCTGCGTCTAAACCGATTCCCACGTTGTTGATCGCGATCCCGGACTCTTCTTGAATTTGTTCATAATAGTGGATCACGTTTAGTTCTTGCGGATGGCTTGTGCCTGCGATTTGCCAAAAGACTTTCTCTGCTTCTTTTGGTAAATCAAGACTTCGGGCAAAATCATTGCCAGAACCGGCAGGAATGTAGGCGATCGGAAAACGTTGGTGTTCGATTTGTTGGACCTCAGTCACCACTTGGTGCAGCGTGCCGTCGCCGCCGATGACCATCAGCAGCGGATAGTGCATGTCGCTGTTGTCTAAATAGGCCTCATCCCAAGGCAGTAAAGTTTCATCTACCAATTTTTTGGCGTTCAGACGTTCTTCGCCTGCTTGCGTAGTATAATAAAACTGATAAGGAAAATGATGCTTATCTAAGATTTTTTTGATGCGATCTGCTACTTTCTTGCCTTGGCCGCTGCCAGAAGCAGGGTTGACGATCACGTGATAATCATATTTCATGGTATATATCTATCCCCAATTTACTAGTTTGCATTCAATGCGGTCTATTATAGCATGTTTCACTTCAGGTGTGCATAGGAATTTTTTTTAGAAAAAAGGACAAAAAAATAGATTCGACGAAAGTGCCAGTTATGATCGTTAAGGTTCTAATGTCCACTTTGATCACAAGGTTCAATACATTTCGTCGAATCCTATTCAATTAGTAAGGAGTAACCCAAATTCCCACATCCTTTGTGCTTTATTTTAAGTTGACAACAATTCTTTTCTTGCAGAACCTGCATCGTCTGCTTTACTGGGAATTCCTGCTCCTTACACTTATAGTATAGCAGAAAAAATTGAATATGCAAGCGTTTACAAAAGAGTGATGTCGTCTTAATGTTTTTTTAATTATTTCTTTCAGCCAGATACTATGTGGCTGATTCGCTGAAGTAGATTAACCGTATGGAACATGCGCCATTCCATTTGACTCTTTATCTGTTGGATGAAGCAGCTTTACAGTTTCCAAGATTTTTGGACTGGAGTGAGGGTTTCTTTTGCAGAGAATCTAAGACCTATATGCAGCTAAAGGGTCTTGAGAGAGTCAAGCGCCTCTTTAGCTAAACATAGATTATTTTGGCAGGGAAATGTCTACACGAGTGTTTCTTACACAAACGTATAGGCGTTGTCTGTCAAGACTTGCTTTGCCTGCTCGATTTGGTGATTCTTGATCAAAATATAATCAGTGTTGTACGTAGACACAGCAAAAATACTGATTTCATGTGCTGCCAATAGACCAGATAAGTCAGCCAAGATTCCGACAAGACTGAAATCAAGGACACCAACGATCATCAACGCTTGCCAACCATCTTCACGGGCTACCGTCTCTTTGGGTACAGCAGCAGTTGGCAATACGAGGGAGTATTCATCCTCGGTATGCGCGAAAAAGAGCGGCTTGAGTGTGAATAATGCAGGGTCGATTTCGGCAATTTGGATAACAGACAGTGGAGTAGAGAGATGTTTGATGTTCATATAGGAAATCCTTTCTTGATTAGTTTTTTGGTAGAGAGTCGTCGTTAGATCAAATCTGTACCAACAATCTTTTTCAGCTTTTTATTTTGCTTACTTTGTAGATTGATTATACCAGATGAGTGGTTAGTTTTGTAAAAATATAAATGAATGAACGATCAACTATTCGGTCATTGAATAACTTAAAAACTAGTCTGCACATCCACAATAGGGATCTTCACGCGCTCTTTTTCTGACGTTCTCATTCTAATCATCTGAATAAAAGACCTTGATATATCAAGGCTTTCATGTATAATAAGTACTCGTGCACAGCACAACGCGGTTCATCAACCATCCCGCGTAATCAAAACTTGGAGAAAGTAGGGTTCTTATGGAAAAATCAACGAGTTTCAGCAATCAACGGCTACGGGTCATTGTAGCAAATGGATTGATCATGGCAGTGTATATTGCCTTGTCGATCGTTGTGTCGCCCTTTGCCTCAGGAGCAATTCAATTCCGCATTTCGGAAGGGTTGAATCATATCGTGGTGTTTAACCGTAAATTGATGTGGGGGGTCGTCGGTGGCGTTGTCGTATATAATTTATTTTTTGGTTTAGGTGTGGTCGATGCATTGTTTGGCGGTGCGGGATCATTCTTGGCGCTTGGGGCAACAGCGTTGATTTATAAGAAAGTTCCAAATGTGTTTGCACGTTTGGTTTTTAATACGATCGTCTTTTCAGTAAGTATGTTCTTAGTCGCTATCATGCTGAATATGGTATTAGGGTTGCCTTTTTGGATCACTTTCGGTACGACAGCATTGAGTGAATTGATTATCATGACGCTGACTGCACCACTCATGTATATTGTGAATAAAGCGGTCGGTTTCGACAAGCGCTTTTGATTTGAAGATTGTTTTTTGCTTTGATGGTTCTCAAAAAACAATAAAGAAGCACCCGTTTTTATGAAAAGCGGGTGCTTCTTTTTATTTTGTATTTAAATCTTCTGCATTCAAGTCTTCGATTTCAACGACTTTGAAGTTTTTCGCTTCTAATTGATGAACGATTTTGTCACATAGATCTTTTGATGTCCGCGCTGGCAGTGTGATCAGCGTACGGCGGATAAATTCATCTTTGCCAACATCTAATGTGATACAACTTGCAATACTACTATATTTAGCGATGATTTTTGAGATAATTGCTAAATCGCCTTGTTGTCCAGTTGAGGCAATCGTCAATACATAGCTGCCTTGTTCCACATTCCAAGATTGGGCCAACATATTCAATAACGAGCTGTGGGTCAAAATACCATAAAATTGATTGTTTTCATCTAAAACTGCAATATAAGGTAATTCTTTGATCGTAAAGAATACATTGAAAAATGATGAATTGACATAAATGAACTTCGTTGCATTTTTCAATAAATATGTGACTGGTAAAGTCATATCGCCACCATTTGCCTTGTGACGGTAAATATGCATTTTATAGATATTTCCTCTAAATATTTTACCCGATTCGTCAAGGATCGGTACGCAACGATACCCTGATTCTTCTAAAATCGCTAAGGCTTCTTCTAAAGTGGCTGTTTCTTTGACGGTGGTCAAGTCTCGTTTTTTATAGACCATAGTTTTTAATAACATCAGTTTTCCCCTCCCATATAACCATTTCACAACAATATCATACCATAAATTCGGCAAAAACTATATTTTTGCGCGACTAATTCTTAAATTGACACATTCTTGAAAAAATGGTATTTTTAATGTTGGAAAACTATCGAAAAAGGGGGAGGACACTGAGATGGCAACAAAAAAAGCAGCTTTGGCTTGTTCTGTCTGCGGATCCCGCAACTACTCAAAATCAATCAGCGAAGGTAAAAAAGGCGAACGCCTTGAAATCAATAAGTTTTGCAAGTATTGCAATCAATATACGCTGCATCGTGAAACCAAGTAAGGAGGGACCTAGATGAAATTTTTGAAAAATGTGATCGAAGAAATGAAGAACGTTTCTTGGCCATCAAAAAAACAATTACGCAAAGATACTTTTGTGGTGATACAAACGACTTTGATTTTTGCTGTGATGTTCTTTGTGATGGACACGTTGATTCAAACAGTTTTCAATTGGATCTTGAAATAAACAAGTCTTCTTGTTTAAGCGCTAGTCATTCACATGGATACGTGGTATAATTGCTTTGAGGAAAAACTTCGGTCTGGCTGAGGTTTTTTTATTTTACAAAAAAGATGGGGAGTCCGAAAAAAATGGAATCTTTTGAAAAAAATTGGTACGTCTTACACACTTATTCTGGTTATGAAAATAAAGTAAAAGCCAACATCGAATCTCGTGCACAAAGTATGGGTATGGGTGATTATATCTTCCGCGTTGTGGTACCGGAAGAAGTAGAAACAGAAGAAAAAAATGGTAAAACCAAAGAAATCGTCCATAAAACGTTTCCTGGGTATGTTTTAGTTGAGATGGTGATGACAGATGACTCTTGGTATGTTGTCAGAAATACACCAGGTGTGACTGGCTTCGTGGGCTCTCATGGCGCTGGTAGCAAACCCGCACCTTTATTACAAGAAGAAATCAATTCAATTTTACGTTCGATCGGCATGAGCACAAGAACTGTAGAACTTGAAGTGGAAATCGGAGAAACAGTCAAAATCATTGAAGGTGCTTTTTCTGGTCTTGAAGGACAAGTCACTGAAATCGATGAAGAAAGAGAAAAACTAAAAGTCAATATCGATATGTTTGGTCGGGAAACCAGTACTGAGCTTGATTTCGAACAAGTTGATAAAATCTGATGCAATTCTGATTGGTATCTAATCCAAAATTGCTGGAAACCAAAGATAAATAGTGGACCAATTCGTTGGCCCACTTTTTTGCACCAAATGAGTAAGCGCTTTAAAAGAGGAAGGGGTCTTATGTCAAATTTAGTTGATTTATTGAAGAAAAAGTTCAGTCATGATCTGCACTTTCCTGAAAAAGGAACGATTTCGGTTCATAATGGCTACCGCTTATTGTTTTTATTTAATCTATTTTTGCTGTTGTCTTCTGTGCTATTGATGGAACCCAGTCACTTACTTGCTGAAATGCAGCGGATTCTTTTTTCGGAAAGCCATCTGGTGACGGATTACATCGAGTTGACCTCTGTTGGGACGGCACTTTTTAATAGCAGCTTGATGACCTTTATCGCAATTTTTATCTGCTATCATTATCGGGTACCTATGACCGGTGGGGCAGTATCAGCGATTTTTATGGTGACTGGGTACGGGTTATTTGGCAAAAATTTATTGAACTTTATTCCTATTTTCCTTGGGGTACGTTTGTATTCTTACCTCATGAACGAACCGTTGAAGAAATTTCTGTTGATTGCCTTATATGGTTCTTCTGTATCCCCTGTCGTGAGTTTTTTTGCCTTCAATCACTCATTGTCGCCGATTTTTGGTCTAGGAATGGGCTATTTGATAGGGATCGTGATTGGCTTCATCATGGTACCTTTGGCATTGCACTTTCAATCGTTGTTTAAGCGGGTGAGCCTTTATAGTGCGGGATTTACCTCGGGGATGCTTTGTACGATGATGGCTGGGATTTGTCGGATGTTTGGACTGCAGATTGATCTAAGAGGGATTGTTTCAACTGAACAACAGCCTGAATTGATCATCTTGCTCGTAGTTTTTGGTTTGATTTTATGTGGGTACGGCGTGCGGATGGCATCAAAACGACATCGCTTGAATCTACGGGCGATTTGGTCTCATAGCGGCAAAATCGAGCGGGATATCTTGAGAGATACAGGTGTTTACAATACGATGATCAATATGGGGTTAATGACGCTTTTATTGGCCGGCTATGTGTTGGCCATCGGAGCTATAATGAACGGTCCTGTATTGGGGGCGATTTTTTGTGTGATTGGTTTTTCTGCGTGTGGGGCGCATGTGTTCAATTCTTTGCCGCTATTGTTAGGTGTCACACTGGCGAATGCGTTGAACATTTATGCCATGAATGAAACTGTGACGGTGACTGCTGCAATCTTTGCGATGATGCTGTGTGCAATCACCAACGCTTACGGCTGGAAAGGTGGCTTGATCGTCGGTTTTGTCCATACGTCAATGGTCTTGAATATTGATGTTCTCCATGGCGGCTTGAATCTTTATAATAACGGTTTTTCTGGAGGGCTGGTGGCAATGATGATCATTCCGCTGCTGGATTTATCGAAACAACTTAGAAGAAAAACAGCAGTTGGACAAGTCGAAGATAAGTTGGCTGATCATGTCAGCACAAGTGTTGATCCAGCTTTGGCGCAGTATAATGACCACCAATCTGATCAACAACAAATCACGGACTCTTCTATAAGAGCACAAAAATAGCAGCGTGTCTTAAAGAGCTACACAAAAAACCAACAAATCAGCTGAAACAGCGAATTTGTCGGCGTTTTGTGTGGTTCTTTCTTTTATGGATTGCTGGCTAAAATTTCAGCTTGCAGACGTTGGGCAGTCGGCGTCATCGCTAAGCCGCCTTCAGCAGTTTCTTTGAATATACTAGGCATTTGACGACCAACTTGGTACATCGCCAATACGACTTCGTCAGGAGGGATGACACTTTCGATACCAGCTAGTGCCATATCTGCCGAAATAAAGGCCTGAGATGAACCGAGTGCATTCCTTTTGACGCAAGGCACTTCCACCAGTCCGGCCACTGGATCACAGATCAGCCCCATCATATTTTTCAAAGTGATTGCGACTGCTTGGGCAGCTTGGTGGGCTGTACCATGTTTGGCACAAACCAATGCCGCAGCGGCCATTGTACTAGCCGAACCGATTTCAGCTTGACAACCACCTTCAGCGCCAGAGATCGATGCGTTGTTGGCGATCACCAAACCGAAGGCGCCAGCGGTAAAGAGAAAATTGATTTGATCTTGACGAGTCATCTTTAAGCGGTCTCTGACAGCCATTAAGACGCCAGAAACCACACCAGCACTACCTGCAGTAGGTGTCGCGCAGATCAACCCCATCTTGGCATTCACTTCATTGACAGCAATCGCATTTTGGACGGCCTGTAAGATCGTATCACCGCTTAAAAAATCGCCAGCTGCGATATAATCATTCATTTTTGTCGCATCTCCGCCAGTTAATCCTGTAACTGAAGTGACGCCAGCTACACCTTCAGCGACAGATTGTTCCATTACCGTCAAATTCTTGTCCATCAAAGCGATGATTTGTTCTCGGCTGCGTCCAGTATTTTCCATTTCAATGGTAATCATCATGTCAGCAACAGATGAATAGTCTTTACTTTGGTCTACGAGTTCTTGGATTGTGTAAAACATTTCTTTTGCTCCTTTAATCAAAATATGCCGCACTAAATACATGGGGGAGAATCTTGATTTTTTGCGCCAATTGATCATTGCGTTGATCGACCTCAATGATCATGATCGCTTTATCACCGACAGATTCTCTGGTCACTGTCATGGTTCCAATGTTGATTGCTGCTTCAGATAGCAGATTTGTCACTTTGGCGATCATTCCAGGGACGTCTTGGTGGACGATGACATAAGTAGGTGTACCTAGTGTCAACGAGATTTTAAAGCCATTCAATTCAGAAATTTGGATATTGCCGCCACCAATGGATATGCCAGTTACGGATAATTTATGATCGCCCTTGGTCAAGATCATTTTGACCATATTCGGATGTTCAGCCTTTTCTTTTTTTGGGACAAACAAGACTTCGATGTCTTCCTCATATGCCAGCTTTAAGGAATCAGCCAAACGGGCATCGTCTGGATCCATTCCCAAGAGACCGCCGACTAGCGCAATGTCAGTCCCGTGCCCGCGGTAGGTTTTGGCAAAAGATTCATATAATAGGATATCCACAGTATCAGGTTTTTCACCAAAAATACTCCGAACGATTTTTCCGATACGGGCAGCGCCAGCGGTATGCGAACTGCTGGGACCAACCATGATCGGACCAATAATATCAAAGACACTGCGGTATTTTAATTGTTCCATGTTGTTCACCTCATCACGTATGATTCACAAAGATTTCAGTAGTAGTGTAGCATAGAAAGATGAGAGAACAAGTAAAGAAGATCAAAATGCAAAAAAATTATTATTCTATGCAAAGCTTGTTGTATTCACGATAAGCTCAAAAATTAAAAAGAATAAATGCTTGAAATAATCTTTAAAGATGCTATAATATTCCAGTGTGCGTTCGTCACATGTTTTTTGTGTGTGCACATGAAACACTAGTGGGAGGAGAAATTTGGATCTCCAATACACCACATCACGGACTCAAGGAGGTATGTCTCGTGGCAAAAAAAGTAGAAAAAATCGTTAAATTGCAAATTCCTGCAGGTAAAGCAACACCAGCTCCGCCAGTAGGTCCTGCACTAGGTCAAGCGGGTATCAACATCATGGGATTCACTAAAGAATTCAATGCACGTACAGCTGACCAAGTAGGTTTGATCATTCCTGTAGTGATCTCTGTATACGAAGACCGTTCATTCACATTCGTTACAAAAACACCACCAGCAGCAGTACTATTGAAAAAAGCAGCAAACGTTGAAAAAGGTTCAGGCGAACCAAACAAAACCAAAGTTGCAAAAGTTTCACGCGATCAAGTAAAAGAAATCGCTGAATTGAAAATGGAAGACCTAAACGCAGCTAACGTAGAATCAGCAATGCGCATGGTTGAAGGAACTGCACGAAGCATGGGAATCACTGTAGAATAATTTTTTACAGTCCTAAGAAAGTAGCTTCTCAGTCGGCTCTATATTGAAAAATATGGGACACGTGGGAGGTTCTACCGTTATAACCACATCAAGGAGGAAACAAAATGGCTAAAAAAAGCAAAAAAATGCAAGATGCATTGAAAAAAGTTGACGCTGCTAAAGCTTATTCAGTTGAAGAAGCTGTAGCATTGGCAAAAGAAACAAATATTGCAAAATTCGACGCAACGGTTGAAGTTGCTTACAAATTGAACGTAGACCCTAAAAAAGCGGATCAACAAATCCGTGGTGCGGTCGTATTACCAAACGGTACTGGTAAAACACAAACTGTTTTAGTTTTTGCTAAAGGCGAAAAAGCCAAAGAAGCAGAAGCAGCTGGTGCTGATTTCGTTGGTGACGACGATATGGTTCAAAAAATCCAAGGTGGCTGGTTCGATTTTGACGTTGTCGTTGCAACGCCAGATATGATGGCTACTGTTGGTAAATTAGGTCGTGTATTAGGCCCTAAAGGTTTAATGCCTAACCCTAAAACTGGTACAGTAACAATGGACGTGACAAAAGCTGTGAACGAAGTAAAAGCTGGTAAAGTCACTTACCGTGTGGACAAAGCCGGTAACGTTCATGTACCAATCGGCAAAGTATCATTTGAAGATGATAAATTGATCGAAAACTTCAAAACGATCCATGACACATTGTTGAAAGCTAAACCTTCAGCAGCAAAAGGTCAATACATGAAAAACATTTCTGTAACGACTACTTTTGGTCCTGGGATCCACGTTGAACAAGCTTCTTTCTAATTTGAATGAAATAATTTAAAAACTTTTATTGACTTGGCTGCCTTATCTATGGTAAGGTAGTCAAGGTTAAAAGTTTAACTGTACCGAAGACAGTAGGTGACGTCAGTCTTAATTTCCTACCGAGGACGTTTATTGAGAGTATTCAATAGTCCCTCTATGTCTACGGTGGCATAGGGTTTTTTTATGTTTTCTTTTGCAAAACAAAGAAACTCTTCCATCAAAATCAGGAGGTGAAATATAAATGAGTGAAGCAGCTATCGCTAAAAAATCCGCGATCGTTGATGAAGTGAGTGAAAAATTCTCTGCAGCCGCATCAGTAGTCGTTGTTGACTACCGTGGATTAACTGTTGATGAAGTAACACGCTTACGTAAACAATTGCGTGATGCAAACGTTGAAATGAAAGTTATCAAAAATTCTATTCTTTCACGTGCTGCTGAAAAAGCTGGTCTTGAAGGTTTAGGTGAAGTATTCACTGGCCCAACAGCCGTAGCATTCAGTAACGAAGACGTTGTTGCACCTGCAAAAATCATTAACGATTTCGCAAAAGAAGCTAAAGCTTTAGAAATCAAAGGCGGTATCATCGAAGGCAAAGTTTCTTCTTTGGAAGAAATTACTGCATTGGCAAAATTGCCAAACCGCGAAGGACTTCTTTCTATGTTGCTATCTGTGCTACAAGCACCTATCCGCAACGTGGCTTACGCTGTCAAAGCAGTGGCAGAAAAAGAAGAAGATGCAGCATAATTGCCGCATGATCATTATCTATTAAACAATAAAACTATTTAACTAAATGGAGGAAAACAAAATGGCATTGAACATTGAAAACATTGTCGAAGAGCTAAAAGGCGCGACAATCTTAGAATTAAACGATTTAATTAAAGCTATCGAAGAAGAATTTGGCGTATCTGCTGCAGCTCCTGTAGCTGTAGCTGGTGGAGCTGGCGACGGCGCTGCTGCTGAAGAACAAACTGAATTCACTGTAGAATTAACTGCAGCTGGCGATCAAAAAGTTAAAGTTATCAAAGCAGTTCGTGAAGCAACTGGCTTAGGCTTGAAAGAAGCTAAAGCAGTAGTTGATGGCGCTCCTTCAGCTGTTAAAGAAGGCATCTCTAAAGAAGACGCTGAAGCATTGAAAGCAGCTTTAGAAGAAGTTGGCGCTTCAGTAACAGTTAAATAATTATTTCTGATTATTATGAGCTAGAATCCCTTTTAAGTAAGGGTTCTGGCTCTTTTTTTTTAAGAAATGTTGTTTTTTATCGATAATTGCTATTAGGAAAGCTTTGATTGTATCTATTCATCTGATCGATAAACAATTTAAAATTGTGCTTTTTATTCTTTTTACTATAACGATTTTATTTATTTTGAAAAAAATGGAGATTGACTTTCGGTAATGATATACTTTTTGTAATATAATTCGTTGGTGTCAAACAGTCAAATAATTAACAGAATAATCAATAAAATTCAATTCGTTTTTTCATCGTATATTTAGTTGTTTTGTATCCAATGCAATTGTTCAACCAGTGAATACAAAAATAGTCAGGCATTGGCGTGTGTGTTGTCCATTAGGCGTTTCAGTGCAGATTACGATGTGTACATGCCTAATAGAGCAACCGGAAGGAATGAGTCAAATGGAAGAGTTGTTAGTGTTAAGGAATATTTCAAAGGCCTTTAAACAAAAAGAGGCTTTGAAAGATATCAATATCAAAATCAATGCTGGGGAAATTTTAGGTTTTCTTGGACCTTCTGGTTCTGGGAAAACAACGACGATCAAAATCGTGACAGGTCAACTGCAACAAACCAAAGGGGAAGCCAGAATTTTAGGAACAGATACCAGGAAAATAACAGAAAAGATTTATGAACAAATCGGTATTGTCACGGATACGAGTGGCATGTATGAAGAGTTTACTGTATATGACAATCTGCTTGTGTTTGCCAAAGTATTGCAGGTTTCGCCTTCGATCATTGATTCATTGTTAGCAACAGTTGGCCTAATCGAACAGAAAAAACAATTGGCTAGTAAATTATCGAAGGGACAACGACAGCGGCTGATTTTAGCAAGAGCAGTTATGCATCAACCGAAACTTTTATTTTTGGATGAACCAACATCTGGTCTTGATCCTACGACAGCTGCTGAGATCCATAAACTGCTGCTTTCTTTAAAAGAAGCGGGCATGGGTATTTTTTTGACTACCCATAATATGGAAGAGGCGACAAAGTTATGTGACCAAGTCGCGTTACTAAATGAAGGGTATATCGTCGAATTTGGTACACCAGAAGAAATCTGTTTACGCTACAATAAACAAAAAGAATTTCGTATTCTATTGAAAAATCAACAGCGCCATGTTGTGAAAGAAACAGCAGAAAGTTTAGAACAACTGAGTCAATGGATCATCTCGGGCCAGATCGAATCGCTCCATTCCTGTGAGCCAACTTTAGAAAGTGTCTTTATGGCCGTAACAGGGAGGGAATTGGTATGATGATCACAAGACATAAAACGACTGCCTTGATTACATTTAAGTTCAAGGAAATATTGAAGAACAAAACATTTTTGGTTTCAGCTGCGATGGTACCAGGGTTTGTTTTGCTTTACCGTCTGCTGTTCGATGATGCCGAAATTATGAGTGGCATTCAATTATTTTTATTGAATTTCGGTGTAACGTATGCAATCATTATGGTTGGTATGTTCATGCCAGCCACATTTCTGGCAAAAGACAAAGAAAAATATACGTTACGCACATGGATGACATCATCTATCAGCAGCTTAGAATATCTGGTTAGCATGCTTGTTCCGTTTCTAGTACTTACGATTCTGTTGATCGTCATGGTGATTGGGATCAGTGGTATTGACCTGGGTGCCATAGATTTGCCCGTATTTATCTTGGTGGTTTTCTTATCTTCATTGACAGCGATCATTCTTGGTATGTTGGTGGGCTTAGTCTCAAAAAATCAAATGGCCGCGTCGAATAATTCGATGGTATTCTTACTGGTCTTTTTTATGATACCAACGCTCTCGGAGATGAATCAAACGTTGGAACAAATCAGCGAATTCCTCTTTACAGGAGTTGTATCAAAAATGATTGCCAGTTTTGGAGAGGGCGGTCTTCCGTTGACGTTACCAGATTACTTCGTTTTAGTTGCAAGCTTGGTTCTTGCATGCATCGCTTTTGTTGTGATCTATCGGAGAAATGGCTTTGAAAAAGAGCAATAACGTCAAGTCAGCATCATTCCATGCTGACTTGACGTTATTTTTTTCGGAACTGTTGAAATAAAAAAATAAAGATAAAAAAGAATAATGATTCCCAAAGTGTTGTGAGCCAACTGAAATTCCGACTGATCCCGAAAATCAGATTACCCATATTCGAAATAAACAAATACAGTAATGTGGCCAATAATGAATAACCAAGACGTTTCCCCATTGAGATAACCCCCTTTTCAATCATTTTATCAAGTGAGAGAGTAGGGGGCAAATGTTTTTTGCAAATGGCCGATCCAGCATAGAAAAAAGTCATTTTCGTGAGAAAATGACTTATATAAAAACGGGAAAATCAGTGAAGTGGGACATCAAAAACCCAACCTGCAGGTGCCTCGATATCGCCAAATTGAATGCCAGTCAATTGATCGTACAACGCTTTGGTTTGCGGGCCAACTTCCGTTTCGCTATAAAAGATGTGGAAGTCCTCACCATTTTGGATACCGCCGATAGGTGAGATAACAGCCGCAGTTCCACAGGCACCAGCCTCAACAAATTGATCAAGTTCCTCCAAATAGACATCACCTTCAACAGGTGTTAAGCCTAATGCGTGTTCTGCTAAATACAACAGAGAATACTTGGTGATACTTGGCAAGATCGAAGGTGATTTTGGCGTGACAAATTGATTGTCTGCTGTGATGCCAAAAAAGTTTGCAGAGCCAACTTCTTCGATTTTGGTATGCGTTTCTGGATCCAAATAAATACAATCCGAGAATGACCGTTCGTGGGCTTCATAGCCTGGTAACAGACTAGCCGCGTAATTGCCGCCAACTTTAGCAGCACCAGTACCATTTGGTGCTGCACGATCATAATCTGAAACGATGAAGTTCGTTGGAACTAAACCACCTTTGAAGTATGGTCCAACAGGCATACAGAACACTGTGAAGATGTATTCTGGTGCTGGACTAACACCGATGTTTTCACCAACACCAATCAATAATGGACGCAGGTAAAGGGTCGCACCACTGCCATAAGGTGGGACAAATTCTTGGTTGGCTTTGACGACTTGATTGACAGCTGATAAGAACATTTCTTCAGGAACCTGCGGCATACGCAAGCGAGATGCACTGCGGTTCAATCTTTTGCTATTTTCATCTGGACGGAATAAATTGACACCGCCATCTTTTCGACGATAAGCTTTTAAACCTTCGAAACATTGTTGTCCATAATGAAGTGCTGTAGATCCTTCGTGAATATGCAAGTAATTATCTTCAGTTAGTTCACCTTGACGCCAAACACCATCCTTCCATGTTGCCAGAAAACGCCATGGCGTTTTGATATAAGAAAATCCCAAATTTGACCAATCAATTGTTGTCATTTGTTCACACCCTTTTTTAATTTTTATAAGTATAGCACTTACGTTTTTAAAAGTCATTATTTTCTGAAAATTTACCAATATTTTCTAAAATTTTTACGCGTCAGCTATCCATATTATTGTCACAAAGGGGGCTGAATCAATTGTATTTCTAAATTTTCTGTGCTTCAATAAGGATATGAAATAACAAAAAAGGAGGATCGGATGTGACAACTGAATCAGGGATTGAAAGTTTGGGGATTCAAGCAGCGTATCAGAGACTAAAACCAATCATGATCCATACACCACTTGCGCCGTCGAACATTTTAAGCAAAGAGAAAGACGGTGAAATCTTTTTGAAATTAGAAAACCTGCAACGGACAGGTTCATTCAAAGCCCGGGGTGCCTATAACAAATTATCTTCTCTAACTGAAAACGAACGCAGCCGTGGTGTGATTGCTTGTTCGGCTGGCAACCATGCCCAAGGTGTAGCCTTGGCGGGATCTCTATTGGGGATCAAGGTACGGATCTTTATGCCTCTCACGGCGGCTAAAACAAAAGTCGAGGCGACGCAAAGCTATGGTGCAGAAGTTGTTTTGGCGGGGGAGACCTTTGATGAAACGAAACAGATCACTTTGGAGGCGATGAAAGATAGTGGAGAAGTCTTTGTATCGCCGTTTGATGATCAAGCTGTCATGGAAGGTCAGGGAACAATTGCTTTGGAGATTTTGGCTGATTTGCCTTTGGTCGATAATGTGATCGTACCCATTGGTGGTGGCGGTCTCATTGCTGGTATAGCTTTAGCAATAAAGGATCTTAGGCCAGAAGTCAAAATTATTGGTGTCCAATCTTACGGCGTGTACGGAATGATTGCGTCGATTTGGCAGCAAAAATTGGTTGCCAACCGGCGGAATCGAACGTTGGCAGATGGTTGCGATGTTGCTTTAGCAGGAGAGTTGACCTATGAAGTCCTAAAAACGAGAATCGATGAGACGGTTCTAGTAGAAGAAAAGGATATTGAGAAAGCCATCAATTATCTGGCGCTAAAAGAAAAAGTGATTGCTGAAGGTGCCGGTGCTTTAAGTACGGCAGCTATCTTAAGTGGTCAAATCGATCATTTGCTCAAAGACAAAAAAACTGTAGCAATTGTCTCTGGTGGGAACATCGATTTTTCAGTGTTTAAAGAGATTATTTGATTTACCAAAGACCCTTTGAGACAAGTGAAAAGCCCCTGAAGAATCCAACGTTTAGATTCGTTGGATCCTCCAGGGGTTTTGGTATTCACTTAGTGTTTGTGCTTTTTTCAATCAAAGATTCGATCCATTGACCGAATGTTATGACGTATTTCAAATGACCGACAAGGGTGTAGCGCGCAAGATGATCATTGATTCTTTCGTAGAAAAATTGGCGATTTTCACTAGAATAAAGTGAGTTGAATTGGTTAATGATTTCTTGTGTTTGTTTTTTGAGCAGGTCATCTGAGACAATCGGCACATCAATAGCGAGCAAACTTTCGCCATGCTTTTTTTCTTCACGCTGTTGATTGAATGTCAATAAAGGATCTGTAAAGTTTTCACCGAGTAAAGTCTGCACCGCTTCTCGGGAAAAACGCCATTGTCCAGCTACTTTTACGCCTTCGATCATATGGGATTTTTGGTAATTGCGTATCGTTCGGGTAGTGACCCCCAGTTTTTTGGCAAGTTCATCCACTGTATAGTAATCCTTCATACGTGCCTCCTAAATCGTGAGTGTGCGATGACAAAAAGCGGCATCATCTTTCTTATGACTAGTATAGATGATTATGCGTTCCTTTGCATGGATTTTTAAAGCATTCATAATGATTTGTATAGAATGGTCATCAAGGCTGCTGGTAGCTTCATCCAGCAGCAAAATATCTGCCTTGCTGATCAATGCTCGTGCAACAGCAATACGTTGTTTTTCTCCTCCGGAAAGGTCAGCACCATTTTCTTTCAAACAGCTGGTCCAATTTCGATGGAGAAACAAAGGGGTTAAAATACTGGTTTTTTCCAGATAGGCTTTCTCATCTGAGGTCAATTTCCTGCCCCACGTAATATTCTCTTCAATCGTTCGTGACAAAATGGTCGGTTCTTGTGCTAGATACAATATGCGATCATTATTGAGATTTGTACATTGAATGGGTTGATTATTTTCTGATACGCAACTAAACTCAAGTCCATCAATAGGATAAAAACCGCAAATCGCTTTCAGTAAAGTTGACTTTCCTCTTCCTGATGGACCACAAAGATGAATGTGTTCGCCTTTTTTGATCGTTGTATGGACATCAAAGTGAAAAGTGTGGCTACTATCCATAGCTATTTTGGGATTGGTTAACGTGAAGCCCTGGACTTCTTTTACCTTTTCGGTATCTTTTTGAGGTAAAAAGGCTGTTATTTCATCTTTGACAAATTGCTGGTTGGTTTTCAAGGTAGTGGTGTCTAAATTGATTTTGGTCAACCCACCCAGCGCGGAAAAATAGATTGGCAACAGAACACCTACCAAAATAATCGCAGTGGAGGGAAGTGTATGTTGTAGAATTCTTTGTATAACAAATAGATAGACACCAGTTTGTGCGACTTGATTCAGCATATTGATGCCAAGACTTGAAGATTGTGCGAAAATATTTGTTTTGGCAAGTGTTTGATACATCGCATGTAACTCTTTTTCAAATAGTTGTTTGAATATTTGCTGACTCCACTGTTTCATGGTTTCTACATGGGTGATGGAGGTCAGCAATTCCTTGTTTGTATAAGCGGCAGTTTGTTGCATTTTGGCCATCCTAACGGCTAAGTGTTTGTTGATTGCGTAATAGCCCAATAGGTTGATGGGAATCAACATCAGCAGCGGAAGCCCTAACAAGATATGGATTTTTAGGCACATCAAAAGGGAGACGAGGATAAGGATCACACAGCGAATACTTTCGCTAAAACTGCCGCATATAAATAAATAATAGGCATCGACCACACCGAATATCCGATTCAATAAATAAGTGGGTTGTTTTTTTGACAACGCTGTGTACGGCATGCGCTTCATTTGGAGCAATAAGGTAAATAAATGGTTCTTATTCAATGTGGCTGCATAGCGTTCTTTAATCAAAATAAGGAGAAATTGCGCAAAATATGTTGCAGTTAGCGTTATGATAAGTAGAATAACCAGTTGCGTGAATGTAAAGGAGGTGCTGTCTTGTAATAAAAGCGGGAAAATAAATGTACTAACTGCAGTAAAAATGACCAGTAGAATACTTAGACAAATAAAGAATTTGTTTTTCCTAATAAGTTCAAACATAACCCATCCTCTTTTCCTAATTTTTCCTAATGATAATGCAAAAAAATGAAAGTGTCAAATAAAAAAAGAATTCCAATACGGAATTCTTTTTTTGGTATTAGAAACTTCTGCCGCCACCGCCGAATGTGCCGCCGCCAGAAGAATGTGTTGTGCTGCCGCCGCCACCGAAACCGCCACCGCCAGAGTTCTTTGGTGGGCGCGGAATTCTGCGGGTGGTGACGAATGAATTGACCAACCGATCTTCCTTCTGCGTCAATTTGATCGCTGATTTTTCACGATAAGGATATTTATAGCCACCCATCTTCAATTGATAGCGTGATTTTACGATCACGAAAAAGGCAATCGCTGCAATCGCAGCTACAACCAAACTAATGCCAATCTCTAGAGGGGTCAAGACTTTGTAATAGGTGATCTTACCAGTATCTCGATCGACACGATAATGACCGCCAGGCACACCTGACTCGACAAAATGAGCGGATTGCTGCAAATAAATCTTTGCCACTTGAAAGTAATTGCCTTCACTCGCTGCATCATACATCGCATCAAGCATATCATCCAAACGTGCATCTGTGAGGTAATCGATCATATTCCCTGAGGTAGACACATGGAATTCACGGATATTCATGTTGATCACTAATGCAGAACCATTATTGTCATTGCCGACCCGATCAGCCAAATAACGATCGGTATAGTATTCAATATCATCAGTTGGGCTATTGGTTGTCTCAATAAAGACTTCGCCTTTGATGGTTTCGTTTAGCGTATCTGCTTCTTGGCTTAGTTGCTGGATTTCTTCTTCTGTAAACAAATTAGCGTTATCTGATACAGTGTCCTCAGCTGCCAATGCTGGTGCTGTCGTAAAGAAAAAACCGAGAGCGATAAAGAAAATCAAGGATATTTTTTTCATATGAAATACCCCACGATCATGCCGATAATGGCAATTGCTGCAAAGATACCGCCGCTGAGGAGGCCTAAACGTTGATAACTGATGGGCAAGACACCGCTCACTTTACCAGTTTGTCCATTCATCGCATAATAAAAGGCGCTCTTGTTCGGGTCATCGGCCCGATACGTCACCAGCCAAACTGGCAATAATACATAGTTGTTGTTTTGCTGTGTGATATCGATTGATCGTTGCGTCCGATTAAAGCTGGTATAGCCATTTACCGTATCACTCAACAGATTTTCTGCATAGCCTGAAAGTTCTTGTTTGACTTCATCAGCCAACGTTTGATATTCGATGTCGCGTTTTTCTGCTTGGAAACCGGCCAAATATTGACTGCGAAAATCAACCGCTTTTTCAAGCGGGAAAGGTTGGACGCCTGTGACCATTTTTTTCTGAACGTTTTTGGACAACGCATTTTTGATCAGTTCTTTGATGCGGATCTTCCCTTGTCTCGTGACGGCAAATTGCTTGTGCTCCGTGTATTCTATATCACCTACACGCCAAATGCGCAATGAAGTGCCAGTACCAGAAAGTTGTCCGTCCATTTCGGCATCGACGGACCAATAAGGAAAGTAGACACCGGTCAATTTTTCAACTTGAGATTGATCAAAGAAATCTCGCGGCACAAACCATTTCTTTTTGGCCCACGCCAGAAACTTTTCAGTAGCTTCTTCTTTTTCAACCGCAAAAGGCAAAACTTTGTTCGGCAAAAACTCACCTGATAAACGGCCAGACAAGACCACTGGATTGTGGCAGAAATAGCAGTAGGTAGCTGCTGTCGTTGCATCGGTCACGATCTCTGCGCCACAACTTGGACAGAGAAAAAGATCCATTTGCGCAGCTGCTTCATCAGCTTGTTGTTGTAAATCTTCTTTCAATTGCGGCTCTGTATCTTCTGTGATTGTTTGCGTTCCTATAGTGTCTTGATCAGCCATTTTGGCTTCTTTTTGTTTTTCTTCAAAAGCTGTCACTTCATCTTCGCTGAAGATACTTAAACAAAAAGGGCAGTGAAATTTTTGATCTCCTGGATCAAAAGTCAAAGCGCCCCCGCAATTGGGGCACTTATGTGTGATAACGTCCATTAGAGTTCCTCCTTTGTTCAATCGATGGGAACACCTTTAAATGGTTTGCCGCAGTTTGGACAGAATTTAGGAATACCATTGGCTAAATCGATGATTTCACCGCAGTCTGCACATTTCATTTTTAAGCTAGGACCGCCACTGGTTGGTTTTTCAGTGCCGCAGTTGCTGCAGAACTTACCGGTGTTGGTTGTGCCGCATTGTGGACAATCCCATTGCTCACCGTTGTTTTGGGCTTGCTGTTTTTGTTGTTCTTGATTTTGCTGAATCTGTTGCTGGTTATTTTGCGCTGCTTGGTTCAAATAGCTGCCATTGGCATTCATGCCCATGCCCATACCTACAAAGCCGGTTGTTGCACCTGCTGCGTTGCTGCCGGCTGATTCCATACCTCGAGCGATCGAGCCTTGGACGTATCCTTCACGGACAGAAGGGTCGCCAAGCATCGCCCCTTGGTTACGCATGTTGATTAGTTTCACAGAATCATCCGTATAAGAGATACTTGCGACAGCTACTGAAACAATCTCCATGCCGCGCAATTCGCGCCAGCTCTCATCTAAAACATTCCCCATGTATTTGCTTAATTCCATGCTTTTTGATGGTACATAAGAAATGCGTTCGCCATCTGCCGACATCTTGTTGATTGCTGTTTGCAGCGCTGTCAAAAATTCTGCCAAGTACTGCTCATTGATGTCATTGATATCAACTTGGGTTTTGTTTTTAGGAATCGCATTGGTGTAAAACAAGATTGGGTCAGTGATCCGTAAGGAATAATTCCCGTGGGCTCTTAAAAATAATTCGGCGTTGTAAAAATTATCGAAGTAATTCAACGGCGATGAAGTGCCAAAGCGAATACCTTTGATTTCTTGCAAGTTGATATAAAATACTTGTTGTTTTTGCGGTGTAACGCCGCCAAATTTGAAACGATCGAAGGTTTCGGAAATTGCATCTTTCAGTGATCCATTGAACATCGAAGGTGCCAAATTATTTTTGACTGTATAGTAGCCTTCCTCGGCAGTGTAATCGATGATTTTGCCGCCATCTACTAGCAACATCATCATATTTGGATAGACGTGGATCACGGAACCGTCAGTGATCACATCATCTGTGCCTTTTTTATTGGAACCGCGTTTGTCATTGCGTCGAACTTTCACACCTTTAGTCATTACTGTCGTGTCACCCATATTGTCAGGTTCGATAACCTCTAGCCACTGATCTGCTAAACCGCCGCCGATCGTGCTTGTTGCCGCTTTGATAATACCCATTTTCAGTCCTCCTTTGAATTGTCATCATCTTGAATAGATGAATGTATGTTCATTATACCATAGGGGGCGAGAATCACGTCATCAGACCAAAGCTGTAGATTGTTTGATTTCATCGCATATCATGTGAACTGACATGAAGGATTTCTGCTGTACATTAAATTTAGTTATCTTTTGCAATTGCGCCTTTGAAAAGGTAGTTTTTTCTGCAAATATTACGTATAATAGAATGTAGCGAATTTTGAAATGAGTGAGGAAAATTATGGCTTATCAAGCACTGTACCGCGTTTGGCGTTCTCAACGATTTGATGATGTCGTTGGACAAAAGGCGATTACCCAAACTTTAAAAAATGCCATCGATCAAAAGCAAATTTCCCATGCTTATTTGTTTACGGGTCCTCGAGGAACCGGTAAAACGAGTGCCGCGAAAATTTTTGCCAAAGCGATCAACTGTCCGAATCAGGTCAACGGGGAACCATGTAATGCATGCGAAATGTGTCGCTCTATTACTGCTGGTACCCAAGAAGATGTGATCGAGATCGATGCGGCCAGCAACAATGGTGTTGAAGAAATTCGGTTTATCCGTGATCGCGCCAATTATGCACCAACACAAGCTGAATACAAAATTTATATTATTGATGAAGTCCATATGCTATCGACGGGAGCCTTTAATGCGTTATTGAAAACCTTGGAGGAACCAAGAAAGAATGTTGTCTTTATCCTAGCGACAACTGAACCGCATAAAATCCCAGCTACGATCATTTCGCGGACACAGCGATTTGATTTTAAACGAATCAATACGCTAGACATCGTTTCTCATTTGGAGAAAGTTCTTGATTCCAGTGAGATCGCCTACGAACCAGAAGCGCTGCAAGTGATTGCCAGAGCCGCAGAAGGGGGAATGCGGGATGCCTTGAGTATCACAGATCAAGCCATTGCCTTTAGTGATGGCACTGTGACGATGCAAGATGCGTTGGAAGTGACGGGCAGTTTGTCTTTTGATATGATGGATCGCTTGATGCAAGCATGTTTAGATAAAGAAGTGGCTGAGGCTTTGAATATTTTGCGAGAATTGCTGGCATCTGGGAAAGAAGCCCGCCGTTTGTTAGAAAATCTGCTGGTTTACTGTCGAGATCTCTTGATGTACCAACAAGCACCACAATTGGTTGCTGACAAATCGACGCAACTGACGGAAGGATTCAAGGCATTGGCACAACACACTGATGCTCCCAAAATCTATCACTGGATCTCTGTTTTGAATGATACACAAAACGAAGTTCGATTCACCAATAACCCAACGATTTATTTGGAAGTGGCGATGGTGAAGTTAGCCAATGATTCGGAACAAACAGTTGGTGCGTCAGGGGCTGTATCGTCAGATACTAGCCAAGAAGTTCAGCAGCTGCAGATCGCTGTCCAAAAATTACAAGCAGAGATCCAACGTTTGCAAGACAATCGACCAGCGGCATCAATGGAACCTGCGACAACCAATAAAAAAAGCAAGACGACGAGTTCTTTTCGCTTGCCGAAGGAACGGGTTTTCCAAGTCTTAAAAGGGGCTACCAAAAAAGATTTGGCCAATATTCGCAATATTTGGGATGATTTGCTGATGTCTTTATCCGTGACACAACGCGCGATGTTGCATGCCAGCGAAGCCAAAGCTGCCAGCGAAACGGGGGTCGTGATTGCTTTTGACTATGAGATTCTCTGTCAACGGGCCAGCAATGACCAAGACTTTCAGCTGCTGATCCACAATCAGATTTCTAGAATGGTCAAAGATTATGCACCGCAAGCCGTGTTTATCACCAAAGAAAGTTGGCCTTTGCTGCGCAGAGAGTTTTTAGCTGGCGGTCAAGTGACGGAAGAAACAGAGCTAGAAGAAGAAGCAGGGGAAGTTGTGCAAGCAAAAACAGATCCTGCAGATGATATTGTAGTAACCCAAGCACAAGCGATGTTTGGTGAGTTAACAAGTATTGAAGAAAACTAAATAGGAGTGAATCGATATGATGCGAGGCATGGGCAATATGCAAGGCATGATGAAACAGATGCAAAAAATGCAAAAAGAAATGGTCAAAGAACAAGAAGCGTTGAACCAAAAAGAATTCTTTGGTGAATCAACCAATGGATATGTGAAAGCAACGTTCACAGGAAATAAAAGATTGAAAGATTTGGCTATCGATGAAGCAATCGTGGATACTGATGATCTAGAGATGCTGCAAGATATGGTTATCTTAGCAATCAATGATGGGCTAGCAAAAATCGAAAAAGAAACGGAACAAACAATGGGCAAATATACCAAAGGAATTCCGGGTCTATAAAAGGAGAAATGTAGCGTGCAATATCCAGATCCGATTGCACGATTGATTGACAGTTATATGAAACTGCCAGGAATCGGCCAAAAAACTGCCACTCGTTTGGCTTTTTATACCATTGATATGAAAGATGAAGTTGTCAATGAGTTTGCTAAATCTTTGATCAGTGTCAAACGTGACCTGCATTTTTGCAGTATTTGCGGCAATATCACGGAAGAAGATCCTTGCGAGATATGTGGCGATCCAACAAGAGATAAGGGGACTATTTTGGTGGTTGAAGAACCAAAAGATGTCATGGCTCTTGAAAAAGTACGGGAGTATCATGGGTTGTATCATGTCTTGCATGGTGTTTTGTCCCCTATGGAAGGCACTGGACCTGAAGATATCAACATTTCTTCTTTGATTCAGCGCTTGCATGATGACCAAGTCAAAGAAGTGATCATCGCGACCAATGCGACAACTGAAGGTGAAGCGACGGCAATGTACCTTTCACGGCTGATCAAGCCAGCAGGGATCAAAGTGACCCGCTTAGCCCATGGCTTATCTGTGGGCAGCGATATCGAGTATGCGGATGAAGTAACATTGCTCAAAGCCGTCGAAGGACGTCGAGAACTATAAATATATTGGAGGCAAACAAGGTGAATGGATTGTTCATTACCATCGAAGGACCAGATGGCGCTGGAAAAACCAGTGTCCTAGAAGAGTTATATCCTCGTTTACAATTAGAAGCAACAAGAAAAATCGTTAAAACACGAGAACCTGGTGGTGTCAGAATCGCCGAAAAAATTCGTAACATTATTTTAGACCCCAAAAATGAGGAGATGGATGAACGGACGGAAGCTTTGCTTTATGCAGCAGCGAGACGGCAACACTTGATTGAAGTTGTCCTTCCAGCATTGAATGATGGTAAAATCGTGATTTGTGATCGCTTTGTCGATAGTTCATTGGCTTATCAAGGCGCTGGACGCCGGATTGGGATGCCGGAAATCGCCAATATCAATGAATTTGCGACGGAAGGAACCACCCCTGATTTTACCTTGTATTTGGATGTCGATTCAGATACGGGCTTACATCGGATCCAAAAAAATCGTGCCCATCAATATGACCGCTTAGATTCAGAAGGATTGGAATTTCATCAACGGGTACGTCACGCCTATTTGAAGTTAGCAGAAGAAAATCCTGTACGGATTCATAAGATTGATGCTAGAATGGGGTTACAAGACGTTGTTGAATCAAGCTATTCGGCAATCGTTGAAGCGTATCCGGCCTTTTTTAAATCTTTATAATAGATGATTGAACTTATGAAGGAGATGATCCCATGAAATTAATTATGGCAATTGTACAAGACAAGGACAGCAATCGTTTGGCAAATGAATTTATCGATGCCAATATTCGGGCAACGAAGTTATCTTCTACTGGTGGTTTTTTGAAAGCGGGAAATAGTACGTTTATTATCGGTTTGGAAGATGAACGTGTTCAAGAGGCGTTAGAATTGATCAAAAAGACCTGTCAATCTCGTAAGCAATATGTGTCGACACCAATGTCGTTAGATATTTCCTTAGATGGTCAAGTGCCTTATCCTGTGGAAGTTGAAGTTGGCGGCGCGACTGTGTTTGTTTTACCTGTTGATGGATTCCATCAATATTAAGAAGGAGCTTTTCATGGAGGCACAATTTCTGCAAGAAAATCAACCGCAAGTATTTGCCCAACTAAAGAAAAGTATCAAGCATGGGCGGATCGCTCATGCTTATCTTTTTGAAGGGGATAAAGGGACTGGGAAACATGAAACAAGTATTTGGCTCGCGAAACGTTTGTTTTGTACCCAGCTGCAAGAGGATGACCCTTGTAACACGTGTAATAATTGTCAACGGATCAGTCGAGGGGAGCATCCTGACGTGATCCAGATCGAACCAGAGGGACAAACGATCAAAGTGGATCAAATTCGACAACTGCAAGAAGAATTTACTAAAAGCGGTTTTGAGAGCAGTATCAAGATTTTCATCTTATCACAAGCCGAAAAAATGAATGCAAGTGCAGCCAATAGCTTACTAAAATTTCTTGAGGAACCAGTAGGTAATTTTCTGGCAATTCTTGAAACGGAAAGTCTCGGCAGAATTTTGCCAACGATCCAATCCCGTTGCCAAGTGATTCATTTTTCGCCAATTTCAAAAGCAGCACTGCAAAAAAAATTGCAAGCTGAAGGGCTTTCAAATGAAACCAGCCGTCTTCTTAGTTATCTGACAAATAGTTATCATAAAGCAGTTGAAATCTCTCAGAATGAATGGTTTAATGAAACTAAGGATGCTGTTGTACGCTGGGTGGATTACCTTTTGAAAAGAGACCCGCAAGCTTTTATATTTGTACAAAAAAGATTGCTGAGTCAAGCAAAAGAAAAAAGCCAGCAAATAGAGATTTTTTCACTCTTGTTATTTTACCTGCAAGAAGAAAGAGATCGACTGCTTGCGCAAGGTTCTTGGGGGAAAGAAATCAATCAGGCCATTGAAGCCGCGTTGCAGGCCCAAAAAAAATTGCAGGCCAATGTTGCTTTTCAAGGTGTTGCAGAGCAATTTTGTGTGAAAATCATCTATGGAGATTCGCGACAGCCGGAAAAGAGGGCCTAAGATGATTGAAGTGATTGGGATACGTTTCGAAGAGGTCGGCCAAATATTTTATTATGCGCCCCGAAAAGAAACCTATACTTTGAATGAAAAAGTAATCGTAGAGTCACAAGATATACGGTGTATCGGTACTGTAGTAACCGCAGTTCAACAGTTGGATCCACAAGATTTACCTCATGATGTGAAGTCGATCATTCGCCGCGCCAACAGTCAAGACTTGGACAAAGAAGCAAGCAATGCACAAGATGCTGCACGTGCGCTGCAAGCAGCAAAAGCCAAAGTCCGTGACCACCGCTTACCGATGAAACTGATCAACGCCTCCTATACATTGGAACGAAACAAGCTGATTTTTTCGTTTACCGCGGAAGGCCGGATCGATTTTCGAGAGTTGGTCAAGGATTTGGCTAATACCTTTCATACACGGATCGAGTTAAAACAGATTGGTGTACGAGATGAAGCAAAGATTCTGGGAGGCATCGGTCCCTGCGGCCGCAAACTTTGTTGTGCCACTTTTTTGGGAGATTTTATACCTGTTTCGATCAAGATGGCGAAAGATCAAGGGTTGTCTTTGAACCCAACCAAGATTTCTGGTCTGTGCGGGCGTTTGATGTGTTGTTTGAAATACGAGAATGAAGAATATGAACGAGCAAAAAAAGCCATGCCCGATCGAGGAAAAGAAGTTGTGACCCCTGATGGGAAAGGGCGTGTCGTTGGTTTAGATTTATTGAGCCGTGTTGTCAAAGTGCGCTTGCATGACCGACAGACTGCTGTTGAATATGGCTATGAAGAATTAGTGACAAAATAAGCAGGTGACTATAATGAGCATGGATAAACGATCGCTATACGATGGACTGAATCAATTAGAATCGGAGTTGCAAAACTCCTTGAACAATCTGGCGGAAATGAAACAATCACTGCAAGAAATCGTTGAAAAAAATACCACGTTGGAATTGGAAAATCAACGTCTCCGAGAACACATTCGCGAGCTGAATCTTGTGGCAGATGCGCCTGCCGAAACCGCCAAACAAGAGTTGTCTAAGTCTAGGATGAACTTAGAGAAAATTTATGAGGAAGGGTTCCATGTCTGTTATGACCTATATGGGTCCAGAAGAGAGCATGACGAACCATGTGCTTTTTGCCTTGAAGTGATTTATCGCGAAAGCGGCAAATAAACATATGGCACAAAGAAAAAGATCAGGTAAAGCTGGTCTTTTTTTGGAGAGGAGCAACCATGCAGAAACAACAAAGTTACAAACATGATGTTGGGAAACTTTATTTGGTGCCTACGCCAATTGGTAATCTAGAGGATATGACGGTACGTTGTGTCAAGATTTTGGGAGAAGCGGACTTGATTGCAAGTGAGGATACCCGTAATACCCAGAAGTTGTTGAATCATTTTGACATCACGACGCCCCAAAAAAGTTTGCATGAACATAATTATAAAGAAAGAGTGCCGCAATTGGTGGCCTTATTACAATCAGGGCAAGTAATCGCCCAGTGTAGTGATGCTGGTATGCCGTCCATTAGCGATCCTGGCCATGAATTGGTCAAAGCTTGTATTGCTGAAGGGATTGATGTGATTGCATTACCTGGCCCGACAGCGGGATTGACTGCTTTGATTGCTTCTGGGCTTTCACCACAACCAAATTTATTTTATGGGTTCTTGCCCCGAAAGAAAAAAGATCAGGTTGCTGAGTTGACTAAATTGGCAACACAGCAAAGTACGATGATTTTCTACGAGTCACCCTATCGTATCGGCAATACCGTTGCTGTCATCGGCGAAGTTTTTGGTGAACGACATGCAGTGATTTGTCGAGAGCTGACCAAAATTCATGAAGAATACCTGCGAGGCACGTTGTCTGAGCTTTCGGACTATCTTGCAGCGCATACCTTAAAAGGTGAGTGCTGTCTGCTAGTTGAAGGTGCGGGTGAGCCGGAGCAAGTGCATTACGAAGGCAGTTATGTCGAACAAGTAGAGTTGCTGATAGCTGAGGGTGTTTCTTCGAAAGAGGCCATTAAAGAAGTGGCAAAACGAAATCAAGTAAAGAAACAAGTCGTGTATAATCTTTATCATGCAATTGAATCCGATAGCTAAATCCATTGACAAATGGTGTATGAGCAAGATAAGCAGAAGAAATGGAACTGATTCGTGAAAAAGCAGATAGCCGATAAACTGTCCTTTAGGGGCAGTTTTTCTTTTGCAGAAAGCATCCTTTTGATGTGACTTTTTCTCACATCAATCGTAATAAGTTTTCAGAAAATTTTGTGAATTAATGAAAAGTACTAGCCTCAGCTATTTTTAGATGATAGGATAGCACTCAGATAGATAAGGAGGCGTTTCAGATGGATACAGGAAATATAGCATTTATTTTGATTTGCAGCAGTATGGTATTTTTAATGACACCAGCATTGGCATTCTTTTATGGTGGGCTGGAGCGTAGAAAAAACATCTTAAATACCATGATGATGGTCATTTGTACGATGGGATTGGCTTCAGTATTGTGGGTGACGCTAGGATATACCCTTTCATTTAGTGGAACTGGCTCTTTTATCGGTAATTTTGACAAAGTGTTCTTCAATCATGTATCCATGTCCGAAGGGGAGGGAATACCCGAAGGATTATTTGCTGGGTTTCAGATGATGTTCGCCCTGATCACAACCGCGATCATCACTGGATCAGTTGTTGGAAGAATGCGATTTTCAGCGATTTTCCTATTTATTGGTTTTTGGCTGGTCCTGGTTTATTTCCCAATGGCTCATATGGTATGGGGTGGGGGCTTCTTGGATGCCATTGGTTCGATCGATTTTGCTGGGGGAAATGTCGTTCATATCAGTTCCGGTATCAGTGGGTTGGTATTGGCTATTGCGGTTGGAAAACGCCGTGAGTTTCATCAAACTGAATATCGTCCCCATAACATTCCATTTGTTGTCTTGGGTGCTGGCTTATTATGGTTTGGCTGGTTTGGCTTCAACGCAGGTTCAGCACTAGCTGCTGATGGTTTGGCGATCCATGCTTTACTGACGACGAATACAGCAGCTGCCAGTGCAATGCTATCTTGGATGTTGATCGAGAAGCTGATGTTAGGCAAACCGACTATCGTAGGTGCGTGTACTGGCGCTGTAGTTGGTTTAGTTGCCATTACGCCTGGTGCTGGTTTTGTTTCCCTGTGGTCGTCATTTATCATTGGCGCGTTGGTGAGTCCATTTTGTTACTATTTTATCTCAGTGATCAAACATCGTCTTGGATTAGATGATGCTTTGGATGCGTTTGGCTGTCATGGGGTTGGGGGAATCTTTGGTGGAATCATGACGGGAGTTTTCGCAGATCCAGCAGTTGGTGGGCGTTCTGGATTGATCTATGGCAGCATAGATTTATTTATTGCTCAACTTGAAAGTATTGTCTTTACGATTTTATTTGCGGGAATCATATCCTTCATTCTGATTCATGTCATCAAACGATTTATGCCGATACGTGTCTCTGAACAAGAAGAAGCAGTTGGTATGGATCGCATTGAGCATGATGAAACTGCCTATCCAACCTTTATGGGTTTAGATTCTTAACTTTGGAGGAACTGATATGAAAAAAGTTGAAGCTATTATTCGGCAAGAAAAAATTGAAGAACTGAAAGCTGCGTTGGCTCTTTCAGATATTACCAGCGGAATGACCGTGAATCAAGTTTTAGGGTATGGCAAACAAAAGGGCTTGAAAGAGTATATTCGTGGACAAGCGGTGATTACTACACTGTTACCAAAAGTGACGGTGTGTTTCGTGGTAGAAGATCAGCATGTTGAGCCTGTTATCGCGTTGATTATTTCGATTTGCTGCACGGATGAAGTCGGGGATGGCAAGATTTTTGTTTATCCAGTCGAAGAAGCTGTGCGGATTCGGACGAATGAACGTGGGTCACAAGCGTTATAAGACAACGATTGCTCGTTATCCCCCAAAAAGAGTATTGGCAAGCGGCTGAGATTCTTTTTGGGGGATTCAAGACTATTGTAAGGGAACTTCTGTTCGTTTATAATAGATGTAACGAGGTGATAAGTGTGTCTGAATTACAATTCCCTTTACATAATGATACAAGCCGCAAAATCATTCACATCGATATGGATGCCTTTTTTGCGTCTGTTGAAGAAAGAGATGATCCAACACTGGCCCAACATCCCTTAGTGATTGCACGTCATCCAAGCGATACAGGCGGGCGCGGTGTAGTGACGACAGCCAATTATTTGGCGCGGCAATATGGCATCCATTCGGCTATGAGTGCCCAAAAAGCTTTTGAATTGTGCCCCCAAGCCATTTTTAAACCAGGGGATCATCAAAAATACCGTGAAGTGTCTCAACAAATTAGAGCGATTTTTCACCGGTATACTGATATCATCGAACCAGTATCAATCGATGAAGCCTACCTAGATGTGACAACAAATAAAATCGACTGTCCTTCAGCCATCAAAATTGCCCGCATGATCCAAAGAGATATTTGGCAAGAAACCCACTTGACTTGTTCAGCAGGGGTCAGTTACAACAAATTTTTGGCCAAATTGTCCTCGGATTACCACAAACCAAGGGGAATGACGGTGGTGATGCCGGAAGATGCAGTTGACTTTTTGAAACAGCTGCCTATTGAGAAATTTCATGGCATCGGTAAAAAAACTGTACCACGTATGCATGAAATGGGTATATTGACTGGTGCGGAGTTATATGAAATGAGTGAGATGGCGTTGATTCGTGCCTTTGGCAAGATGGGGTATTCTCTTTATCGAAAAGTGCGCGGCATCCATGATTCACCTGTCAGTGTCACGCGAGAACGCAAATCTGTCGGCAAAGAACATACCTATGGCAATCCGTTGACAACTGAAGAACAAGTCGTCAGCCAATTGCGCTCGATTGCAGAAGAAGTCGCAGAATCCCTCAAACGGAACCAGAAACATGGCAAAACCGTGGTACTGAAAGTGCGTTATACGGATTACTCGACGATCACCAAACGCGTGACGTTGCCAGTGTATGTCCATAAGAAAGAACAACTCTTCTCAGAGGCAAGTTTGATTTGGGAGGATGTTTTGGGTTTGGAACATGGAATACGTTTGTTGGGCATTACAGTCACTAATTTGGACCCGTTGACCTATGAGAATATCGTATTGCCATTGTGGCAGAATTCGGAAGAAGATGAATAAGGGGTGTTGATCGTTGGAAGAAGTATATCAGGCGCTGTTTGCTTTACAAGATGATGTGCAAAGTCAAAAGATGGCTGCTTATATGCGCAATCAATTCGTATTTTTAGGCATTCGAACGCCGATTCGTCGGCAGACCGCAAAAACTGCCCTAGCTGAAGCCAAAAAAAGAGGCGTGATTGATTGGGCTTTTATCGATGTATGTTGGCAGAGCGAATATCGAGAACATCATTATTTGGCAATCGACTATTTGGCAGCTATGGCTTCTTTTTTAAATAAGGAAGATCTGCCGAAAATCGAAGCTTTACTTTTACAGCACGCATGGTGGGACAGTGTTGATGCTTTAGGTACAGTCATTTCAAAAATGGTCTTGCAAGATCCGACTTTAAAAAGAGAGATGCTGCGTTGGAGTGTAGCGGATAGTATCTGGCTGCGTCGTTCAGCGATCATCCACCAATTGTTATTGAAACACCAGACCGATACAGAGTTGTTGCGGGTGATTTTGGTGAACAACTTTGGTACGAAGACATTCTTTATCAATAAGGCCATCGGTTGGAGCTTGCGAGATTATGCCAAGACTGATCCCGAGTGGGTGCGGCGATTCTTAACTGTTTATAGTGAACAAATGGCACCTTTAAGTATCAGAGAAGCAAGTAAGTATTTGGATCAATGATTTAAGATAAATAACCAAAATACCCTAGACAAAAACAATTTTGCATTGTCTTTGTCTAGGGTATTTGTGGGATTTTTTAAATCTGTTTCTTTATCTGCTCATAACTTTCTTCGGCATCTTTGCATTTGGCCCAAATAACAGCTTCACCTTGTGCTTTGGAAGCAGCAACATCGATGATTCTTTGATTACTGCTGCCGCGAAATTGCAAGTTCAAATTACGTTTGCTTAATTCAAATCGGCCATCCACCAAAATATCGATTTTGCTAAGCAGTTCTAACTTGTCTGCTGTGTCTACGAGCAATTCTTCATAAGTATAGCCGGACCAGCTCCAAATATCTTTGCTGTTGCCGAATTCTTTACGAACGCGGTCTACGACCTGTAAACAAACGGGTGTATTCAAGAAAGGCTCGCCGCCGAGCAATGTCAATCCTTGTACATAATCTGGTCGGAGATCTTCAATGATTTGGTCTTCTAATTCTTGCGTGAATGGAATCCCATAGTTGAAATTTTGGACAGCTTTGTTAAAACAGCCTTCACAAGCAAAGAGACACCCGCTGACGTATAAACTATTTCTGATTCCTTCACCATCGACAAAATTATACGCTTTATAATCAGCGATCCTATTTTGGCTATAGTCTTGTGCTTGCCATTCTTTAGGTTTTGGATTTCTCATCTTCAAACTTCTTTCTATACGCTGTAAGAAAAGAAGAAAAACAAGAGACGTTTTTCTTCTTAGTAGCCATTCTAGTTTCTTTATGGATTATTCTTGTAAGTGTTTGACCCGTGCAGAGATTTCTTTGTGACGACCATTGACCATTGGACGGGCTTGGGGATTGCCTAGGTAGCCACAAGTACGTTTGACCACATCACAGCTTTTGGGATCGTGGTTGCCGCATTGGGGACATTCAAAACCACGTTCTGTAGGATTGAAATCTCCTTCATAGCCACACGCATAACAATGATCGATTGGTGTGTTTGTACCTAGATAAGCGACACGGTCATAAGAATAATCCCAAACCGCTTCTAAGGCTTTTGGATTTTGCTGTAAGACTGGATATTCACAGTAATGAATGAAGCCGCCTGAGCAATATTGTGGGTAGTCTTTCTCAAAATCTAATTTTTCAAATGGTGTTGGATTCTTACGCACATCATAGTGAAAACTATTTGTATAGTATTCTTTGTCTGTGATATTGTCGATTTCACCAAATTTTTGCGTATCCAAACGGCAGAAGCGATCAGTCAAACTTTCGCTTGGTGTTGAATAGACACTAAAGTGATACCCATATTCGTCACCCCAGGCATCCGCGTGGGCTTTCAACTCTTTCACGATTGCTAAAGTAAAAGCTTTGGCTTCTGGATCGTGTTCCCATTCGCCGCCAAAGAAGGCCGCTGCGGCTTCATATAGTCCGATGTAGCCCAATGAAACAGTTGCTCGTTTGTTTTTGAAGAGCTGATCGACATTGTCTTTGCGGTCCAGACGTTCGCCGAAAGCACCATACATATATAAAATCGGCGCATTTGCGGGGCTGGCTTCTTTCACTCGCTCCACTCGATAAACCAACGCATCTTTGACGATTTCTAAGCGATCAGCTAAAATAGCCCAAAATTTGTCTTGGTCGCCATTGGCTTCTAAAGCAATGCGTGGGATGTTCAAGGTCACAACGCCTAAATTCATCCGGCCAACATTGATTTCTTCCCCTTGTTCGTTCTTCCAGCCTTGTAAGAACGAGCGGCAACCCATTGGCACTTTGAAGCTGCCAGTCAGCTCAATCAATTTGTCATAGTTCAATATATCAGGATACATCCGTTTGGTGGCACACTCTAAGGCCAATTCTTTGATATCATAGTTGGGATCAGTTGGTTCTAGATTGACACCACGGCGCACGCTGAAAATCAATTTTGGAAAAATAGCCGTTCTTTTTTCGCTGCCTAAGCCATTGATGCGAATTTGCAAAATGGCGCGTTGAATCTCTCGTTCAAACCAAGAAGTCCCTAAACCAAAGCCTAACGAAGTGAAAGGTGTTTGACCATTCGAGGTAAATAAGGTGTTGATTTCATATTCCAAACTTTGCATCGCATCAAAAATATCTTTGCGGGTTTTGCTTTTCGCATAAGCTTCGCGACGATCAGGTGATTCGATCCATTCCTCAGCATCTCGCAAATGTTTTTGATAATTTAGTTCAGCAAATGGCGCCAGCAATTCATCTGTTCGATCAGCAGAACAACCACCATATTGACTAGAAGCGACATTGGCGATGATTTGCGAAATCTGCGCTGTTGCTGTTTGGATCGATTTAGGGGACTCGACTTCAGCATTGCCGATTTTGAACCCCTTATTCAACATACCTTTAAAGTCGATCAGACAACAGTTGGTCATTGGTGTATAGGGATGATAATCTAAATCATGATAATGGATATCGCCTTTTTGGTGCGCATTTGCTACATGAGGCGGAAGCATTTTTAAACCAATTGATTTTCCAACGATACCGGCAGTCAAGTCACGCTGTGTATTGAATACGTTACTATCTTTATTGGCATTTTCATTGACCACAGATTGATCTTTATTCATTAATTGATTGATCGTAAAATTGATGTCTGTTGCCTTACTGCGCTCAAAATCACGTCGGGTACGATAATTGATATATTCTTCGGCTAAAGCATATTCGTTTTTCGCCAACAAAATATGTTCAACAATATTTTGAATTTCGTATATTTTGACGTTCGATTGGAAACGAGCAGCTATTTCTTGATCAATGCTTTCGACGATCTCCATGATATTTTCATGGTCGATGGGGGATAACTCACCATTGACTTTTCTTTGAGCTTTGACTAAAGCATCATAGATTTTTTGATCATCAAAATCGACAAGTCTACCATCGCGTTTAACAATTTTTAGCTTTGCTAAATGAGGCTGTCTCGCCAATCCTTGTTCAAGATTTCTCTTAATGTCCATCATGGAACCACTCCTATCTTCTACAATATGATAAAACAAAACTCAGGATTGAGCAACTATATATAGTGGGGTCTATCGGGTCTAAACTTGGATATACACAATATATAGTGCATATTCATTTAAAGAAAATGCTTTAAAAGTGATAATGCCAAGGTTTAGATTGTTCCATGTTTCACACGATGAATAAAAAATTTATAAAATTTTTTTTTGGGTCTATTTGCGTAAACGGTTTTCAATGATAAAGTATGCTACCATAGAGGAGAAATGATGTAAAAAGGGAGGTCTTTATGAAAAACATGATCGATGTCAAACATTTGACTAAAACATACGGCACCCGATTCAATCAAACGAAAGTATTGGATAATCTTTCTTTTGTCGTTGATAAAGGGGAATTTATCGGTATTATGGGACCAAGCGGTGCCGGGAAAACGACATTGATGAACTTGTTGTCTTCGATTTTGCGCCCAAGCCTGGGTTCAATCTATATCAATGGGAAAGATATTACTAAGATGTCCGAAAATCGATTAAGCGATTTTAGAAGAAAAGAAATTGGCTTTATTTTTCAAGACTTTAATTTATTGGATACATTGACTGCTAAAGACAATATTCTGCTGCCATTGGCGGTCGATCGGTTACCAATTGTAGAAACAGAACGGCGCATTTCTGAGATTGCCTCGTTGTTGGGGATCGAACATCTATTGGATCGCTACCCAGAAGAATTGTCTGTCGGTCAGAAGCAGCGGATTGCTGCTGCGCGGGCGATTGTTGGCCGACCGGCTGTTTTATTTGCAGATGAGCCTACGGGTTCTTTGGATTCAAAAGCGGCCACAGAATTATTGCGTTATTTAGACCAAATCAATCAGCAAGAAAAAACGACGATTTTAATGGTCACCCATGATCCTTTTACGGCGAGTTATTGCAATCGCATTTTGTTTATTCGAGATGGTGTGTTCTTTGCAGAGGTGACAAAGAAAGGTTCACGACAAGAGTTTTTTGAGAAAATCATCGATATGCAGGCGACGATCGGAGGCGGACCGCGACATGTTGTTTAAAATCGGCTGGCGCAGTTTTTTGAGACAAAGCCGCAATTATGGTGTCTATTTCATCTGTATGATGACAGCTGTCATGATTTTTTATTCTTTTAGTGCCATGATGAATGACCGTTTGCTCACGCAGCGGGTGCAGCAAGATATTCGCATCGAGGGCGTTTTGGGCTTTGGCAGTAGTGTAGTGGCTTTTGTGGTCTTGTTCTTTATGCTGAGTGCCAATCATTTTTTTCTAAGCCAACGTCAAAAAGAAATCAGTATCTATCAATTGCTGGGACTGCGTCGTTGGCGCTTGGCGTGGTTGCTGCTGCGAGAAACGTTTTTGTTGAATTTTGTTTCCTTGATCGTTGGGATTTTTATGGGAATCATTTTTTCAAAATTTTTCTCTATGATTTTGATTCGTGCGATGGGATTGACATTAGACAGCCATTTTTTTAGTTCTTCACGTTCGGTCGTGACGACGGTAGGCGTTTTTTTTGTTGCCATGTTCATCTTGAGTTTGCAGGTATTGTTGTTTGTCTGGCGCACACCAATGAGTGAAACGTTGAAAACGGACTATCGATTGCCAATAAAAAAAATGAAGATGACGCCTTTTCGCGTTTTAATGGGTGTTTTAGGATTGATTTTATTGGGGGTAGGTTACTACCTATCTTTATTTTTGAAAGAGACTTGGCAGACGTATATTACATATACACAAGATTTTTCGGCAATCCTTTGGGTGCCTTTATTGATATTGCTTTGCTGTGTCACAGCTACTTATATCTTTTTTGACTGTACACTTCCGGCTTTATTGAATTGGCTGAGCCGTCCCCAAAAGCGCAATATCAAAGGCGTGAAATTAATTGCTTACAACAATGTCCGTGCCTACTTGCAACGCACATGGAAGAGTTATGCGTTTTTGACAATCGTAACAGCCATAGCCATCTCCTTGATTGGAGGAACGATGGGGATGATCTCTTTCAATTATCAAGCGACAAGTCGGATGTATCCGGTATCCTATCAGGTTGCACAAGCACAAGCACAACAGCTGCGTGCTGTTTTGAAAGACAATCAAGTTGTCCTAGCTGCTGATCAAACAGTGACTTTTAAGATGACAAATATGGCGGTTTCTACGAGATATTTAGGTGAGATTGTTGATAATAATCAAGAAGAAGTAATGGTCAATGTGCTTTCAATCAGTCAATATGATCAGGTGCGGCGGTTGTTGAGAGAATCACCGGAAGTACAGATCGAAGGTCAAGAGGCGGCCTTGTTTGATAGTAATTATGACATTACCAGAGCCTTTAGAACCTATCGGGACCAAGTGCGTGTAGCTGATAAGATGAACTTCACATTGGTTCAGACAGAACTTGATTACTTAGGGGATGATTCATTGCGATATGCATTACCGAATGTACTGATTGTCAGCGACGCAGCCTATAAACAGCTTTCTGGTCATGAGTATGCTGTGACCTATCTTCAAACCCAAGGCAGGCTATCAGAAGCAACACAACAAGCAATCAGTGATGCTAGTCAAACTGAATGGGTAGAACCGGTCACCTATCGTTTCATCAAAGGAAGCAAAGGCACTCAGGTTGTTTTCTCAACAGATAAAACCGAGAGTGAAGATCAAGTGACTGTCTATCGCTTGAACAGTGCGGATCGCTATACAACAATGCGCAGTGTGCGGCGACAAGGTGGAATCATTTTATTTGTTTCTTTATTTGTTGGTGTGATCGTTTTGATCACCACTTCCAGCAGCTTGATCGTCCGTCAATTTTCTAACGCGGAAAGAGAAAAACGCAACTATCAACTGCTGTCAAAATTAGGTTATACGCGACAGGAAATTCGTCAGCTGATTTATTGGCAAAATATATGGATCTTTATGCCAGGCACTTTGCTGGCGATTCTTCATGCGATATTTGCCATCAACACGTTGACCCAAGTCATCGATAGCCCGGGGTATTGGGTGGCATATCTGTTTGCAGGTGCAGCCATAGTGGTGTATTTACTGGCATACTTGATTACGGTCAAACTGTGTTTGCGCATCATCGAGCGATAAACAAAAAAAGAGCGAAAAATAGCGCTCTTTTTTGATTTGTCTACACGCCTCGATAAAGACAATGGTATAATCATAGAGAATCAAACGAAGGAGGACAATAACAAAAATGGACAAAAAAGAAGAACAGCTTTTGATCGATTTAACAAGCGCCCGCGGCGTACCTGGTAATGAAGAAGAGGTCCGTGAGGTCTTTAAGAACTATGCCAAAGAATTTGCAGAAGATATCTTCTTCGATGGTTTAGGCAGTGTCATTGCCAAACATGTGGGTGATGGCGGCGGACCGAAAATCTTTATTTCTGGTCATATGGATGAGGTTGGTTTCATGGTGACAAAAATCACCGAAAAAGGCTTTATCGAATTCCAAACATTAGGCGGCTGGTGGGGCCAAGTCATGTTGGCGCAACAAGTGGAAATCAAAACCCAAGAAGGACGATTGATCCACGGCGTGATTGGTTCGAAGCCACCCCATGTATTGAGTCCAGAAACAAGAAATAAACCTTATGATGTCAAAGACATGTTCATTGATATTGGTGCAAGCAGTGAAACTGAGGCCAAAGCGTGGGGGATTCGTCCTGGAGATATGGTTACGCCATATATCGAATACAAACGCATGAATGACAGTAAATTTTTATTGGCAAAAGCTTGGGATAACCGAATCGGTACAGCGGTTTCATTACGTGTTCTAGAAACATTGGCTGCTAAAGGCCACCCTAACTGCCTTTTTGCTGGCAGTGATGTAATGGAAGAAGTTGGTTTGCGGGGTGCACGAACGAGTACGCATCTGGTCAATCCTGATATTGCGATTGCATTAGACACAGGTACCGCCGGAGATACACCTGGTATGACACCAAAAGAAGCTGATTCTGTCCTTGGCAAGGGGCCTCAAGTTTTGATCTTTGATGCGTCGATGATTCCCCATAAAAAATTATTGAATTTTGTGGTTTCTGTGGCAGAAGAATTAGCTATTCCATTCCAATATACGGTCATTACCGGCGGCGGTACCGATGCCGGCCAAATGCATTTGACTCGGGATGGTGTGCCATCGATCGCCATTACAGTTCCAGTGCGTTATTTACATTCTCATACGTCGATCATTCATGAAGATGACTACTTGAATACAGTCAAATTAGTCAGCGAAGTTGTGCGCCGGTTGGATGACAAAACCGTCAAAGAATTGCGCAGTTATTAAGGAGGATCTATGAGAACAAACGATGTGGTACGTCAGTCAGCAAAAAATGCTTTACGCGGTTATTGGGGTACTTTTGTTTTAAGTATTGTCGCGACTATAGCGATTCAATCTGTTTTAAGTAGTATTTTTGGGACGATTGGCCAATATTCTAGGATTGAAGGCACACAGACAATGATCGATTTTGTCTTGGAAAACTTTATCTTTTTTGCTTTCACTTTTGGGTTAAGTATGATGGCCCTTCATTTAGTACGAGGAGGCAGCATCAATGTGTCAAATATCTTTTTGGTCTTTGACAAACGTCTGTACCCGGCTTTTTTAAGTTTAAACCTATTGAATGTTTTGGTAAATTACCTTTTGGGTCTCTTGATTTTCTTGCCGCAATTTGTGATGAGCGGCTTTAACCAGTATTTGGAATTGGTTCTGTCCTTCAACCATGGATTTTCAGCAGACCGTACGTTGTTGAATCAGTCGATTGCTTTTGTGGTGAGTCTCGTGATCTCCGTGATCGTATTTCTATTCTTGTCGCAAGTGATCAGCGGTATTTTTCAAATTGCGATCTATCTTCGCTATGATTATCCAGATTTAAGTATTGGACAATCATTGAAGAAAGCATGGCAGATGTTGAAACCATCGATATGGCAATATATTTGGTTGCAGCTATCATTGATCGGTTGGTTCGTATTAGGCCTTTTGGCTTTGGTCGTTGGTGTTTTATGGGCCAATGCTTATGCCTATGGTGTAAATGCCGCCTTTTATGAAGCGCTGAAAGAAGAGCATGCTTTGACCAGTGCCTAATCAAACAACAAGGCGTATCGATTTCTTGATATGCCTTGTTGTTTTCTTTGTTGAAAAGTTTTGTTTGTGATAGCATAGAGTCATTGAGAGTTAGGCAATGTATATGCGATTTGGAGGAGGAAGCGATATGAAATTAACCGTTCTAGGATGCTTAGGCGCTTATCCATATAAAGGGGAAGGAACCACCGGTTATTTGTTGGAATCAGAAGGCTTTCATTTACTGTTAGATGCAGGCAGTACGACGTTGGTCCAATTGGAAAAAATAATCGATCCTTTGTCATTGGATGCTGTCATATTAAGTCATTATCATCATGACCATATTGCAGATCTTGGGGTCTTGCAATATTATTGGCAACTTTTCCCTAAAACTGAAAAACGAGCAGAATTACCGATATATGGACATGGGGCAGACCGCGTTCACTTTGATGATTTGACGATGCCAGAAGTAACAAAAGGCTATGATTATCTTCAGTCGGAGCAATTAGATCTTGGCCCTTTTTCAATCACCTTTATGAAAACGATCCATCCAGTCACTTGCTATGCGATGCGTTTTGTCGAAAAACATACTGGTAAAGTATTTGTCTTTACAGGCGATTCGGGCTATCTTGAATCCTTTGTTGAATTTGCGCAAGATGCTGATTTGTTTTTGGCTGATACTTATTTGTTTGCAGGAAATGAGCGGCATAAAGCCCATTTTACTTCAAAAGAAGCTGGTGAGATTGCCCATGCCGCCCAGGTAAAGAAATTGGTGTTGACGCATTTACCGCAACATGGCGATTTGGAACAATTAAAAGAAGAAGCAGCTTTAGCAGCAAATGGGATCCCAGTGGAGTTGGCTGCTGTTCAAAAAATATTCGATATTTAATAGAGAGGGAGTTTAAATATGCTGTTTGTACCGAATGATCTACATGATCCAAGAATCAACTTAGCCATTGAAATATTTTTGTTGCAAGAAATGAAAATCGATGAACCAATCCTGCTTTTTTATATCAATGAACCATCGATCATTATTGGCCGTAACCAAAACACGATCGAAGAAATCAATCAAGACTATGTGGACGAACATCATATCCACGTGGTACGTCGGTTTAGTGGCGGTGGGGCTGTTTATCATGATTTTGGAAACTTGAACTTTAGTTTTATCATGCCAGACGATGGCAATTCTTTTAGAGATTTTGAAAAATTGACCAAACCAATCGTCCAAGCACTCCATGATATGGGCGTAGAAGGCGCACAATTAAAAGGGCGGAATGATTTGGTGATCAATGACCAGAAGTTCTCCGGTAATGCTATGTACGCAACGAACGGCCGCATGTTTGCGCATGGAACGATCATGTTCGATAGCGATATCAATGAGGTGGTCAACGCCTTGAAAGTGCGCAAAGATAAGATCGAATCAAAAGGCATCAAATCGATTCGTTCTCGTGTAACCAATATCAAACCTTTCTTGCCTAAAGAAAAGCAAGACATGACAACAGAAGATTTTCGTGATGAGATATTATTAAAGATATTTGGTGTATCATCGATCGATGAGGTCAAGACGATCACATTGACGGATCAAGACTGGGTCAAAATCAATGCAATCTCTGATAAGTATTACCGCAATTGGGACTGGAATTATGGCAAGTCGCCAGCGTTTGATATCGAGCGGCGCCACCGTTTCCCAATCGGCTCGATCGAGATACGCTTGAATGTACAAGAAGGGCGTATCACTGAAGCAAAAATTTTCGGCGATTTCTTTGGACTTGGCGATATCGCAGATGTTGAACAAGCGCTTGTCGGCACCCGGTATGCAAAGCAAGATCTTGAAGAGACGATCCAAACGATCGATGTCAAAAAATATTTTGGAAATATTACACCAGAAGAGCTATTAGATTTGATATATTAACTTGGAAATAGACAATCAAACGAAACAGCAGCGATCCATCTTTTAACAAGGATGAATCGCTGCTGTTTTTTAGGTATTTTTAGTATGCGCGAGCGATCCAGACTGTATGTTTCGCTGGTTTTCCGCTAACGATATCGACGGTTTTTTCAACAGGCGCGTCAAATGGAATGTTCCGAGTGGTAAAGCCTGTTTCTTCTTTGATTTTTGCTTCTGTTTCTTCTGTACCATCCCAACCAATCAAAACAAAACCTGTAACTTTGTCTTCTTTTTGGCAAGTATCGATATGGGCTTTCAAGTCATCTAATGTATCGATATCTAAATATTCGTTGGTACGATTGCGTTCTTTGGCTGCTGCCAACAGACGTGGTGTCATTGCTGCTAATGCCTCATCGACGAATGCTTCTATCTCAGCTAGCGCAACAGCTTGTTTCTCAGACAAATCACGAATTTTTACCATTACTTGACCGTTTTCAAGATCTCTTGGTCCACATTCGATACGTAGACAAGCACCTTTGAGTTCCCATTCGTTAAATTTGAAACCTGGAGAATTGTCAGAATCATCCAAGCGGACACGAATCCCTTTGGTTTTGAATGCAGCTTGCAATGCAGACAATTTTTCTAAAATAGCTGGATTTTTCTTCCATGGTCCTACGGGCATTAAAACTACTTGTGTAGGTGCGACCGTTGGTGGGAAGACTAAGCCGTTTTCATCACCATGCGTCATAATCAAAGCACCAAGCAATCGTGTTGAAACACCCCAAGAGGTAGTATGGGCATGAACGTGTTTATTTTCTTTCGTCAGATACGTGATATCAAAAGCTTCCGCAAATTTTGTGCCCATATAGTGACTTGTACCAGCTTGGACAGCTTTGCCGTCTTTCATCATGGCTTCGATCGAATACGTGTCGACGGCACCAGCAAAACGTTCAGAAGGTGTTTTTTGTCCGCGATACACTGGAATCGCCAAAAACTCTTCGCAAAGACGCGCATATTCGTCTAGAACACGCATGGTCCGTTTGCGGGCATCTTCTTCTCCGTCATGGGCTGTGTGGCCTTCTTGCCAAAGAAACTCAGAGGTTCGTAAGAATGGTAATGTTTTCTTTTCCCAGCGGAAAACATTGGCCCACTGATTGATTTCGTATGGAAGATCACGATAAGAATTGATCCAATCTGAAAAAGCTGAACCAATCATGGTTTCAGAAGTTGGACGTAGGGCAAGGGGTTCTTCTAATTTTTCGTTGCCGACTTCAGTCACCCAAGGCAATTCTGGCGCAAAGCCTTCGATATGATCTGCTTCTTTCATAAAGAAGCTTTGTGGGATCAGCATTGGGAAATAGGCGTTGCGGATACCTTCGGATTTTAAGAATTGATTGAATTCTTCTTGGATATGTTCCCATAATTCAAAACCGTCTGGGCGAAAAATAATCGAACCTTTTACAGGAGAATAGGCCATCAATTCGGCTTTTTGGATCGTCTGGATATACCATTCTGTAAAGTCATTTTTTTGTGTCATTTATATTCCTCCTTAAAAATAAAAAAAGCATCCCGTCCTAAAAAAGGACGAAATGCTTGGATTTCGCGGTACCACCTTTGTTGACTATTGCTAGTCCAACTCGTTAAAGGATAAGGCCTTTCCACCGACCGTTTTGCGGTCATCATTATCGGTAGGTTCATTTTATCAGCGGGTGTCGAAATTCCAGCATGCTTCGACTCTCTGTGACCATCATAAAACTACTTGTCCGACGCGTTGTTATCTATGATACTATGCTATATGCTTCGATCGGAAAAAGCAAGCTTTTTTTATTTGATAGGCTAAAGTTCGTTCAATTGAAAAGTGAGGACGTGCTTTTTTGTATGGTGCGCATCAGATATATTGAATGTTCCATGATACTCTTTAACGATTCGATGGAGTACGTGCAAATCCACTTCATTTTGCTTGATTTGCTCCTTTGAAGTAATAGTCTGATTTGCTTTTACACTATCATCTGCATGCACACAACATTCGATCGTCATTTGGTTTGTGTGATTGATCGTTCTTAAAGATACGTGTCTTTTTTTGGGATCTTGTATTTCATACGCTTGTCTCAACCCAAGTTCAATCAAGTGAATGCAAACAGCAAGCCAATGATCTTCTGGCAATCTATTTAATGTGTTTGGACAAAGAGAAAGATCGATTTGAATACTCTTTTGGGCTGCTTTCGCCTGATAATTTGCAATCAATAGCGAAAGGAGTGATTCCTCTGTTTTCGTCCTTTGTGCGGTGAGTCTATCTTGGATGCCTTGGCTCATCTCATCTAAGTACAACATCGCAGCATCAGTATGTTGATCCATCATCATCTCTTTGACAGTCGTGGTTTGTTGCTGCAACTGTTTTAACAACTTGGATCGATCAAGCTGTTCTTGAGGACCCAAAAGACGCTTATTTTCATATAACCGAAGCTTCAAACGCGTTAGATTCATTTTTTTGAATTTGTCGTTATGTAAAATGAATAGATTTAACAATTCATAACAAGTAAAGACAATGACCAACATCAAAAACAAAATAACTTTCCAATTGGTAGGTGATTGGTGCATATTCAATACGTTTTGTATATGCAAGAAACAATGACCGATTGCTGCTAAAACGATCCACGGCGCGCAAAGGACAAAAAATTGATTTTTTCTGACCGCTTCGTATATCGACATGAAAGCTGTAATAAATGTACTGACAATATTTAACAAAAAAATGTAGTTCATCATAATAGGCAATTGATTGGTGAACACGATACCCCATATAGCCACAAAACTTCCTACTGAATAGTGTAGAAGAACCCATTTTCCAAAATATTTCCGGCCTCGATCCATTTTTGAGAAGTAAAAACCAATCAAAAACATTGGTGTAATGATCGTCAATAGATTCAACATAGTTGAATTGAGGTTAGCGCTAAAAAGCAGTCTACCTAACATAGCGCCAAATCCCGCCTCTAGACCTGCGGAAAGAGCAAAACCACTGAAAAGGAAAGGTGATAGTTGGATTTTATGATCACGGAAATAAGAAAATGTTGCATACAATAAATTTAAGATGCAAACCAAACCTGTAAATAAAAGAATAAAAATATTAGGAATCGAGTGCTTGAAGATATAGCCAATGAGCGAATTGGCCGTGCCAAGATAAACTTCAGCGGGGTATCCAGCAAAACTTTGAAAGGGACTAGTCACATAGATGCGCAGCATTTTGCCAGTGTAATCTTGTGGTAACGTCACGAAAAACAAGGTTTTTCCAGGATGGCTGTTAGGAAAATTTTCGTATTCATAAGCGTTTGCAAATAATTGTGTACCATCTAAAAAGACCACTAAATCTTGGTGATCTCCTATCAACAACAAAGTTGGATCTTGATGGTCACTGGTCATTTCACGTTCCATGACCAAAGTTTCATTCGCTTTTATATTTGGGATGTAATTCACATAGTTGCTGTTAAAAATTGCATCGGGTTGCGATTCGGAATAGAGTAGCCAATCCTCCTTTTTTTCGATTGCATCCAATTGATCGGATGGAAACAAAAAACTCGATAAAAAAAAGAAAAGAATTGCTGAAAATGAAAGGATCAAAAGGAGTATCGGAAAAAATATCTTTAAATTATATACGTTATTTAATTTTTTCAATAGCAACATTCCCCCGTTTATTATTACTTTTAGCATAATATATAAATCGTATGTAAGTCAATAAATTTTGCGTTTAAGTCGATTTAAAATAACGGTTATTAAAATTAGTATTTTTTTAACTGAAATGTTTTATGGTTGTTAAAAATTAATATTTGTTATACTATATAATTATAAATTATGAGCAAAAGAAGGGAGAGAACATGAAATTTTGGTCTAAGCAAAATATGATACTTTCCATGATCGTCATGATCACCATGCTCGTCTCTTTATTGATTGTCGTCATCCCTCAAGTGTTTGGTTTCACAATGGCTGTTGTAGCAAATGACTATATGGAACCTACTTATGCTGAAGGTACACTTTTAGTAGTAAAAAAAGCTTCCGAAGATCTTTTGATCGTTGGGGATGAAGTGACTTACTATACGGATCAAGGCAAACAAATGCAAACTAGGCGTATCGTCGCCATTGAAGAAGATCAATCTCTCATTTATACGATCGGGGATAATAATCAAATACTGGAGCAAAATGGCATTCACCCGAGCCAATTGATTGGGCGCCCGATTTTTGGTGTTCCGTATATCGGGTATATGATCAACCATAAAATGATTCTTTTCATCAAATGTCTTTATGTATTATTTGCTTTTTATGTGCTGATTGCAACGATTTTCGTCACGCTGCACCACATTAAAACTGGATCATTAAAAATGACCATCTCATACTAGTTATCACGTAAAAGGTACCGATCAGGTTTTTACGTGATAAGCGTATGGGAGGGTCTTTTTTTAGTTATGAAGGGTATTTAGAGAAATATCGTACCTAGGACGCCACCAAGAATACAAAACGACATCAGCATATAATCAATGATCGATAGATGGAACTGACGGACATAGGTTCTAGTCTGGTGCCCGTCAAACCCCCGAGAAGTCATTGCGTCGGCCAATAATTCTGACCAGCGTATGGATTTGACCAATAGTGGAACCATGATCGGTATGTGCAATAGCCCGATACGAATCCCTCGAGACCGCATGCTGTTTTTAATATGTTTCATTTCTGATGGAATAATAGGACCGATTTGAAATGCCGCCAATAAACCATATGCAAAAAGCGGAGGTACTTTTAGTTGTTGTTGAAGCGAGTACATGAGATCGATCATTTCAGTAGTGGCAGTAAAAGCTGTCCCTAAAATACCCAAGCAATAAATACGCAGCGCCATGTCTAAACCATATTGAACAGCAGCCTTCGTTACTTCTCCTGGTTGTTGTTCTTGATAGAAGAAGAGACCTGTGACAAAAACACCGCTGGCAGAAAGTGTCAACAATAAAAACAAAACAAGGGCTTTTTTTGCCGACAAGTATGGGAGTGTAAAGAGAGTAAAAAGGAGGAGGATGATGCTGGTCAACGCCGTATTATTTTGAAAAGAAATGAGCAACGCGATGCCCAAAATCGTGAAAAGTTTGACGCTTGGATTGATTTTTTTCATCATTATTTTCCTTTACAAATTGATTAAAGTCGATGATCTGGGAACAAAACGATTGCAATAACGACTGGTCATGACTAACGATCAAGACCAACGTTCCTTTGGCAGCTACTTGATGAAGCATCATCATGATTTGCCACGCTTGTTTTATATCTTGTCCGTAAGTCGGTTCATCAACCAAAAGAATATCGACGGGTCGTTGAATCAAACTCGCGACCGCTAATCTGCGTTGTTGTCCTTGGCTCAATAAAAAGGGGGACTTCTCACTTTGATGCAATAAGTTGATGTCAGCGAGAATCGTCGGCACTAAGTCTTCGGATCCGGATACCTTGAGTTCTTCAGAGACCGTCGTAGCAATAAATTGGTCTTGAGGATTTTGCATGATCCAACTCATATGATCGAAAGCTACATTGCTTTTTTTTAGTATCTTAGATTGTACAAAAACGCTGCCATCATAGGGGTGTTGTTGCAAGAGCACTTTTAAAAAAGTTGATTTGCCAATCCCGCTTTGTCCTGTGATGCCAATGATTTCGCCCCCATGAAAAGATTTGTCAGGGAAAACGATCGTTTGATCACCCGCACTATAGCTGACATCTTTTAAAGTCAGATGAACATGCTGACTTGAAACTACGGTTGGAGGGGCGGTGAGTGCCTGATGGTTTTTATCGTGTAAACGAAGGATCACGGAGGTATCCACTTCTTTACATTGTGATTCAAGCAAATACCAACTGTTGACCCAATCCGTCACATCATTGATTTGATGGTCGATCAGCAAGATGCCAATGTGCGATTCCTGCTGCCACGTACTTATTTTTTGAATGATCTTCAATTTGGAGGCAATGTCTAGATTGGCAAAAGGCTCATCCAACAACAAGTAGCGGCTTTCCATAATCAAACAGCACGCCAAAGCGGCCAGTTGTTTCTCACCGCCAGATAATTGGTGAAACGGGCGATCAGCAAGATGCCCAATTTCACAAAACACGAGGATGTTTTCAACACGATCCTCCATTTCCTCTGCCGCAATACAACGGTTTTCTAAACAAAAATACAATTCTTCACGAGGGGTTTGCATACAAAATTGTGTATCGGGATTTTGAAAAAGCAAGCTGACTGTTTCAGCACGTTGTCGTATCGGATAAGTTGCAACATCTTGTCCATCTATCTGATAATCACCTGTAATAAATGAATCTGGCCCTAATCCAGACAGTAGACGAAAAAGCGTACTTTTTCCAGAACCTGATGGACCATAAATCGCTTTTGTCTGACCAGGTTCTAGATGAATCGTGGCTTGTAAAATCTGATCCCCACAAGCATAGGTACATTGGTTGGCAATTAAGCTCATTGATGCTCCTTTTCAAATGTGTGGTGAAGCGTATCGTGTGCGATTGGATAACTGTTCAACACACCCATTTTGGTCAAGTGATCGCATAATATTTTTACCAAGAATGCTGAGAAAAATAGGGCGGACAAAAGACGGATAACAAAAATTGCACAGAGTAGCTGCCAACTTAACTGAGTAAAATTGGCGCGAATGATTCCCCATATAAAACTAGTAATCGTTGCACCGAAAGCACCGGTAACCAATGGAAACCATCCGTATCGACGATATTTCCCAAGCGCAAAACCCGCCTCTGTACCAATTCCTTGAACAAAACCGCTGACAAAAATGATTGGTCCATAAAAATTTCCCATAAATACTTCAAGCAAAGCAGCAATCATTTCAGTGATCGTAGCTGCGCCAGGCTTCCGCAAAATATATCCAGCAAATGCTGCAGCCATGAACCAAACACCAAAAATAAATTCATTTGCCAAAACGGCTAATCCAAATGGAGTCAGCAAGGTCCCTAATAACAAGCCAAAATGTACGGCACCTAAATAGATGACCCCAAAAACCAAAGAAGCAATACCAACCATGATCACATCTTTCAATGCCCATCTAAACATGATCCTGCACCTCCTTTGAAGGACTGTTGACTGAAATCGTTGCTTCTAAAACGTAATGAGATAGGTTTTCGTGGGCGTATGCCAGTGCCGCTTCAAAATAATTGAACAATTGGCTGGCTGTGCCGGTCAAAATCGTCACGTAATGAGCGGAACGCGGGTTTAGACCATGGTCTGCGGCCATTCCTACGATTGCTGCGATTTCTTCCATATAGTTTTTTTCACCAAATGCATAAAAAGAATATTTGCAGTCCACAAGAAAATCTCCTTTTTCTTGATTGTTGGCTGCATTTGGTTTTGCTTGCTGGCCATTTAAGAAACTATCACCAGCGAGATCCCCCGGACATCCTTTAGAAAATGTGTATTCGCCAACAAGATGTGTCTGTTCATCATAAGCATTGATAAATAGCGCTGATGCTGCATCGATGACACTCGCTGGCTCTCCTCTATATAAGGTGCTGAAAAGGTCCGTTTGTTGCCAGACAGCACTGGTATCCGTTTCATTGATACTTGTTAAAATTGGGGTGGCAAATTGATCTTTCATTGGATATAAACTAACCCGACATCCTGTGATATCGATCATTCCTGGTTGACATGCTTCCATTTTTTCATTCTCCTTTCGTTACTGTTTCTGCCCGCAAAAAAAGCGTTCCCCCTCTGATCTATCCACATGCAGACAGAAAAAATGGGAACGCAAAAAGTGATGCGTCACCACTTCCCTACGTTGGTACTAACCAAATCAGGTTCAAAGGGACCAGACCAAAGTCTATCTCAGCAAAAAGCGCCCCTAGTGGATAAATGTTCAATTGAATGACCACAGTGTAGCACACCGATTTCGAAAGAACAACTATTGACTTTCAAAAAACGAAAAAGACAGCGGAAACATTCTGAATACAGGATGATTGTACACATGAAGAAAAATTCATATAAAAAAACATAAAAAATTTGATTGACAGCCTTCAAAGAGTTGTGTAAAGTAGTAAATCGGAAGTAAAACGTAATCTTTACGTTTTGTTTTTGTAAATCGTAATTGATTTAATCATTTTTATAGGGTCAATAAGAAAGAAGGAAAGAGAAAGAAGGAGTGTTTAAAAAAATGAAGAACTTTTTTAAAATAACGTTATTAACTGCAGCGGTACTTGGATTGGCTGCTTGTGGTCAAGGAGGTACTGATAGCACGAATCAATCGGAAACAGCAAGTACTGAAACGACAAGTGATCCAATCGAAGTAATTGCTACATTCTATCCAATGTATGACTTTACCCAGCACGTTGTTGGCGACGAGGGAGAAGTAACATTATTGATGCCAGCTGGCACAGATTCCCATGATTATGAACCTTCCGCTAAGGATATGGCAATGATCCAAGATGCTGACGTCTTTGTGTATAACAACGAAAACATGGAAATGTGGGTGCCATCTATCGAAAATACATTAAGTGATGGGGATGTGACTGTCGTGAAAGCGACAGAAGGCATGATTTTATTGCCCGGCGATGATGACCATGATCACGACCACGATCATGACCATGGCGAGGAAGGTCATTCTCATGAATTAGACCCGCATGTATGGTTAGCACCAAGTTTAGCTATCAAACAAGTAGAAGCGATCCGTGATCAGTTGAGCGAAGCCTATCCGGAAAAAGCCGCGGCCTTTGACGAAAATGCAGCAGCTTATTTAGAGGATTTGCAAGCGCTCCATGAATCATATCAAGCAGCTTTTAGCGACCCGGCCCAAAGTCATTTTGTGACACAACATGCTGCATTTGGGTATTTGGCATTAGAATATGGATTGACACAAGTGCCGATTGCTGGCCTTTCTCCAAGCGAAGAACCTTCTGCCTCTCGTATTGCTGAATTGAAAGAATTTGTTACTGAAACTGGGATCGAAACGATTTATTTCGAAGAAAATGCCAAAGATAGTATTGCCCGGACGTTGGCTTCAGAAGCAGGTGTGGAGCTAGCTGTCTTGAATCCATTAGAAGGACTGACACAAGAGCAAATGGACAATGGTGAAAACTATATTTCTATTATGGAACAAAACCGTGATGCATTGAAAAAAACGACGGATGTAGCGAATGACAAAGAAATAGCTGAAACCGAAAAAGAAAAAACGGTTTACAATGGTTATTTTGAAGATAGTGCAGTAGAAGATCGTCCGTTATCAGATTGGGCTGGTGATTGGCAATCAGTGTATCCTTACCTGGAAGATGGTACATTGGATCAAGTCTTCGATTACAAAGCCAAGCAATCACAAAAGATGTCTGCTGAAGAGTATAAAGCTTACTATACAACTGGCTATCAAACAGATGTCGCAAACATCGTGATTACAGATCAAACTATGACCTTCATTTTTGATGATGGTACTGAAAAAGAAGCAACGTATACGTACGCTGGCAAAAAAATATTGACGTATGAAGCTGGAAATCGGGGTGTACGTTATTTATTCCAAACAGATGATGAAGATGCTGCATTTAAATATATCCAATTCAGTGATCATGCTATCACACCTGAAGAAGCCCATCATTTCCATATTTACTTCGGTAACGACAGCCAAGAAGCGTTACTAGAAGAAATGGACCATTGGCCTACTTATTATCCAACGAATATGAGTGGATTAGAAATTGCTCAGGAAATGCTGGCGCATTAAAAAAAAGATTGACAAGTACCGCTCTTTTCGTCAAAGTAAAGCTGATAGGAAGGAGCGGTTATATTTTGGAAAAGTCATTGAAAAAATTAGCTAAAGTCATTGATCGGATGATGGACCATGTAGATCTTTATGGCGGACCCAATATTGTCAGCGATGATGATCTGGAACATTATTTAGACCCAGTCTTTTATCTCATTTTTTGTGCCGAAAGTGCTGGCGGACTCAGTAAGTTAAAAGACAAAACATTTGTAACTGAGATTTATACTGAGTTGCTTCCACAAGAAGTGCCTTATAGTTTACGTTATTTACCCTTTGCCAAAACTGCAATCGAAGACTTTTATTATTGCTTATACAAAGAGAAGCATATGACAAAAGGTCAATATTTAGAAATAGTTTTTATTTTTGCAGAAAAACAACCCACTTTCTTTGCTCGTATGTCTAAACCGCAATTTTGGTCATCTGAAAAGCAGGCGGCGATGATGGCGATGTTAAGAGATACTGAGCCAGAAGAATATGACCTGTTACCCGTGGATGATCCGCGTATTGCGGCTGTTTCACAAAAGATTGTCCCTTTTCCCAAAGAAAAAACAGTTTTTGATGAAGTAGATGATCAACCAAAGGCCTATCAGATTCGGATTGATTTAGAAGGCTATCGTCCGCCAATCTGGCGTCGACTAGTGATTCCTGCAGGTATCAGCTATGAGCAGTTGCATCTATTGATTCAGATTGCTTTTGAGTGGATGAACAATCATTTATACCTCTTTTTTGCTGGACAAAAATCTTTTGGTGTAGGTATTTCTTCTACTACCGAAAACGCAACGATCGATCAAGATTTTCAAGAATGCAAATCATTGACTTATATTTATGATATGGGCGCTGATTGGACCCATAAAATCAAAATAGAGAAAATATTGACTAAAGAAGAAATCACAGTTCCTTATTATCCTGTTTGTATCAAAGCAGTTGGTGACGCGCCAGTAGAAAATGTGCTCGATGATTTACGTGAGCCATTGGATATGGACGTATTAAATGAACAACTCGCTGATTATTGGGATACAGGGGAATTTTTCTAAAGAAACTGGCGTACAAAATACGTATGCCAGTTTCTTTTTTTTACCTGCGATTCACTTTTACAACAACAACTGATTCGCTAAGGGATCAAATGTACATACTCATTCACGGGTTTACTGTATTGCGAAAAATCATCCTTCTCGTGGGCTGCATGGTTGAACGAACAGGCGAGCAAGTAGCCGATATAAGGGCCAGTCGTTAAACCAGAGGAGCCCAATCCGCTGGCGGCATACAACGTGCCTTGGCCAGAAACATCCCCAAAAAAAGGCGCAAAATCTGGTGTGTAGGCCCGTGTACCCACACGAAAAGAAAGGGGCGTTGTGAATAGTGCGCTCGGATCATCTAGAAAATCACGGATACCGGCAGTTAATTGTTCTTTTGCCGCTGCCGTAGGTGTTAAGTCCCATTGGGCATCATTTTCGTGGGTTGCCCCCAGTAAAATGTTGCCATTGGCAAATGGAATCAAGTCTCCTTCACCAGCCAGCATGGCCACTGGCCAATCATCGGTTTTGAATGGGGTCGAAAAGGACAATAGTTGCCCCTTTTGCGGACGGACATCTACGTGATAACCCAAAGGGGCCAAAAGTCCCGCAATACCAGGACCAGCAGTGATACATAGGATATCTGAAAGAAGGTTGTGTTGATTCACACGCACCTGCCAAGAATCTGTATGTTTTTGGATCCTTGCCACACCTGCTATAAATCTGACATTTTTTTGTTCAGCAAGTGCTCTCAAACGAAGAAGATAGGCACGACCATCCAAACGACCGCCACCACTAATAGATAAAGATGGGCGTGCGCGCAATAAAGGCAATGCTTGTTTGGTTTGCATACCGTTCAGCAGTTTGATATCACCGATTTCTGGTGCAGTTTCTTTGCGAGTGGATGCTAATTCAGCCAATGTCAGCAGTTCTTCTTCCGGTCGCAAAATCAAGGTACCGGAAGGGGCATAAATTGTCTGATCCAGCGCAAAATCTTTGACCAATTTCTCAAAAAAAGCTGCACCATCTTGGGCTAGCTGATACCATTTTTTGTTGCGTCTTTTTGACAGCCAAGGGGAAATGATTCCTGCGCTAGCACTGGTTGCTTGGCCCGTCAATTGATCGATCACAGTCACTTCATATTGGGTGTGATCGAGATATACAGCAAGAGTCATCCCGATAATACCACCGCCGATGATCGTGATTTTTTTCATGTTTATTCACTCCTATGTCAAAATAGCCGTGGGCGTTTTTTGCCTCAAAGATGAACTTCTTCTCATAGCCATTTTCTTTGCGTAATTAATTGCGTATAATAAAACAGTGGAAAAGAGGGTCTTATGAACATTCATTCAGTATTAAAAGAACATTTTGGTTACAGCCACTTTCGTGAGGGGCAAGAAACCATTATCCAATCTATTTTAACACAACAAAACGTTTTAGGAATCATGCCGACAGGTGGCGGGAAATCGATTTGTTATCAGTTGCCTGCACTGTTGTTAGATGGGGTGACCCTAGTGATCTCGCCATTGATTTCTTTGATGAAGGATCAAGTAGATAGCCTGAAGGATATGGGAATCCCCGCGGCATATATCAATTCGACTTTATCAAACAGTGAGATCAACCAACGGATACAGCAAGCCAGGAATCGACAATTGAAACTTTTATATGTGTCGCCAGAAAGATTAGATTCAGAACCATTCCGGTTTTCATTAAAGCAAGTACCGATTGCGTTGATTGCTGTCGATGAAGCCCACTGTATCTCCCAGTGGGGACATGACTTTCGGCCAAGTTATTTGCGTTTGGCTGAAACCATTCGTCAATTAGAAAACAAACCCACGATCGTTGCCTTGACAGCAACTGCTACACCTAAAGTAGCCGAAGATATCGAAAATTTGTTATCTATTCCAGCGCAAAATCAAGTCAAAACAGGATTTGCCAGAGAAAATTTGGCATTCCAAGTGGTCAAAGACCAAAAAGATACTTATATCAGTACATATCTTAAAATGAATCAAGGGCAATCTGGAATAATTTATGCCAGTACCCGCAAGGAAGTTGAACGGATCTATCATTTGCTGAAGCATGAAAAAATAGCTGTCGGTTATTATCACGGTGGTTTGTCAGAAGAAGAACGGTCATTTTTCCAGGAAGAATTTCTCTATGACCGTATCCAAGTGATGGTAGCAACAAATGCTTTTGGGATGGGCATCAATAAGAGCAATGTCCGTTTTGTGATCCATGCCCAAATGCCAGGGAATATTGAGTCTTATTACCAAGAAGCAGGACGCGCAGGACGTGATGGTGAACCGAGTGATGCAATCTTGCTTTATGCACCACAAGATATGCAGATCCAACAGTTCTTTATCGATCAATCGGAATCAGATCTTCATTATCGTCAAAATGAATATTTGAAGTTAAGAGAAATGAGTCAATATGGCCATACACAGATGTGTCTGCAACGCTATATTTTGCGTTATTTTGGCGAAGACGGACCTGATTGCCACCGTTGCAGCAATTGTCTAGATGAGCGCGAACAAGTAGACATTACAGTTGATACACAAAAAGTGTTATCATGCGTCAAACGCATGGGGGAACGATTTGGCAAATCATTGATAGGTAAAGTGTTGACCGGCTCAGCAGACCAAAAAGTCAAGCAATGGGGATTTGAAAAACTGCCGACATACGGGTTGCTCAAAGATTGGTCGCAAAAAGACGTCAATCAGTTGATCGATTATCTGACAGCTTCAGGGTACTTACTGCCATCAGAAGGACAATACCCCTTACTGAGTGTCACAAATGCTGGTGTAGAAGTTTTACTTGGCAAAGCCCAAGTCTACCGCAAACAAGCCAAAGTCAAGCAATTGGTTGTCGACGATGCGTTGTTTGATCAATTAAGAGCCTTGCGTTTAACGTTGGCCCAAGAACAAAACCTGCCGCCCTATGTGGTATTTTCTGATAAAACATTGCGAGAATTAGCAGAAGTACAACCGAAATCACCCATCGAGTTTTTACAGATCAAAGGTGTCGGTCAAAATAAACTGGATAAGTATGGGGATGCATTTTTGGCATTGTTGGCGGAATATAGAGGCTGAGGGTTTGTATTGAGGCTGTAAGGGATATGTTTGTTGATTGTTTGTTGTTTCTCAAAAATGTAGGTTTATTTTAGATGGAAGGTGACCAATGGATGAGAGATGTGGTACAGTGAAATCAGATGATAACTTAGGAGAGATCAACATGTCTTTTTTTGGAAAAATAGATTTTAATGACTTGTCTGAAACGGATCGTGCAATCTATCATTATATGTCAAGTCAAAGTGATAAGATTCCTTATATGCGGGTGAGAGAAATTGCCAAAGAATCACATACTTCTGCGTCTTCTGTCATGCGCTTTATTAGGAAGCTGGGTTTTGATAGCTTTACTGCGTTTCGCTCACATGCCAAGATACCTCAACTGGAAAACTCAGATATACTCAGTGGTAGTAGCTTGTTGAGTGCCGATCATTTTCCAAGTGATATTGAAAGTAAATTAAGACGCGTTGCTGAGAAAATGATTGATTGCGAAAATATCATATTTTATGGAATAGGTGCCTCAGCAGCGATTTGCGAATATGCTGCGCGTAGATTTTCAACTTTGGGATGTAATAGTTTTGCTTTGGTGGATCATACCTATCCTATTTTTGCCAAACTCAAAAATACATCTGATAATATGGTTTTTGCATTATCTATTACAGGAGGAACATCCGAAATCATTGAATTGTTCAATGGATTTAGAAACAATCCAGATTTTACAACTGTTGTTGTGACAAGTGATGCTGCTAGTACATTAGGGAGAATGAGTGATTTTGTACTAGATTATTCTGTGGATGTGAAAAGAATCAATAAGCATGAGGACTTGACCAGTCAAATCCCGTGTGTTTTCTTGATTGAAGCTTTATCCGAGGCAGTTCGTCAACTCATAACATTAGATAAATCCTAACTTCATTATTGCCCTTGGTACTAGGTGTACCAAGGTGCTTTTTTTTTCTATTTTGCCTGTCGTGTACCACTTTTTCAAAAAAGACACTGTGCAAGGCAAACTTTTTGTATACTCAAGAAAAAATACAGATAGGATGAAAGATCATGAATCGATTTCCAGAAGATTTTTTATGGGGTGGAGCAGTAGCTGCACATCAAGTTGAAGGTGGTTGGAATGCTGACGGCAAAGGAGTCAGTATCGCTGATGTAATGACTGCGGGAGGAAACGGGATTGCCCGGGAAATTACAGATGGTGTTTTAGATGATAAGTATTACCCAAATCATGAAGCCATTGATTTTTATCATCTTTATAAGGAAGATATTCAGTTATTTAAAGAATTGGGTCTGAAAGTGCTGCGTACATCAATCAACTGGACAAGAATCTTTCCCAATGGTGATGACAAAGAACCAAATGAAAAAGGATTACAATTCTACGATGACTTATTTGATGAATTACTTGCAAATGGGATTGAGCCTGTTATCACCCTCTCACATTTTGAAATTCCTTTTCATTTATATAAAGCATATGGTGGATTTAAAAGTAAAGAATTAATTGACTTTTTTGTTCGTTATGCACAAACCGTCATGACTAGGTACAAAAACAAAATCAAGTATTGGATGACATTTAACGAAATCAATAATCAGGCTGATGGGCAACACGATTTGCATACATGGACCAACTCTGCTATTTTATTTGACCGACATGAATCCCAAGCCAAAAAGGAAGAAATAATTTATCAGGCAGCAATCAATGAATTGATTGCAAGTGCAAAAGTGGTCGAATTAGGGCATGAAATCAACCCAGAATTCCAAATTGGCTGTATGATGGCCTATGTTCCAGTGTATCCATTCTCAAGTATGCCAGAAGACCAGATGGCTGCTTTAAAAGTGATGAATAGACGTTTCTTCTATAGTGATGTTCATGTAAGAGGAGAAATTCCCAATTATATAGTAAAGGAATGGAGTCAAAAGGGCTATCACATCGATATTTCGCAAGAAGAGAAAAAAGTCCTAAAAGAGGGTACGGTTGATTATATCGGTTTTAGTTACTATATGTCCGGTGCTGTTACGACTCTTGATGAGGAAGGTGGACCAATCGAAGATTTTCCACATGCGAAATGGTTGAGCAATCCTCATGTTAAAGCAAGTGATTGGGGTTGGCAAATCGATCCTGTGGGTTTGAGATATATGTTAAACATACTTGATCAGCGGTATCAATTGCCTTTGTTTATTGTTGAGAATGGTTTTGGTGCGTACGATGCAGTCGAAAATAATCAAATTCATGATCAGTATCGTATTGACTACCTCCGTGCACATATAGCAGAAATGAAAAAAGCTGTTTTAGAAGATGGTGTGAATCTGATAGGTTATACGCCATGGGGAATCATAGATATTGTTAGTTTTGGATCTGGTGAAATGGAAAAACGTTATGGAATGATCTATGTGGATAAAAATAATGACGGACAAGGTACATTGAAGCGAGTAAAAAAAGACTCATTTCATTGGTATCAAGGTGTGATTCGATCGAATGGCGATAATATCTGACGATTTGGTACAAGGGGTTTCATTAAGGTACAACCGCCATTAAATTGGTACATCAACCAACCTTGATGAAACCCATTGAATATGAAAACGTTTTTATTTATAGTTCACTTATAAGTTGATTAAAAATAAAAACGTTTTTATTTGGTGGTGCAAATGAGTACACGAACAACGATTCGAGATGTAGCAAAGGAAGCAAATGTTTCAATCGCGACAGTTTCAAAAGCTTTAAATGGTGTGGATGTTGTGAAAGCATCGACTAAGGCAAAGGTGCTAGCAGCTGCGAAGCATCTTCATTATGTGCCCAATCTCATGGGGAAAGAATTAAAAACAAATCAAACGAAACGAATTGGGTTTTATACCACTAGTATCACTGGACCTTACTTTAGTGTCCTGATTGAGTCTATTGCAAGAGAAGCTGAAAAGCATGGTTATGCGTTAAATGTGTTTATCTCGATGGATAAAGAGGTTGTTTTGACGAGTATCCTTGGTGGTGCTGTGGACGGATTTATTGGATTTGAAGATATGTTAGATCACGAAGACTTAGAAACGATTAGGAATGAAGCAATCAATGCAGTTTTTATTGATCGAAATATCCAAGATCATACATTTGGCAGCGTGGTATTTGATTCTAAAGAAAGTGCTGAGTATGCAACTTCTTATCTCATTGCAAAGGGACATCGTGAGATTGTATTCGTGAAAGGATTTGATGGTGTATATGATAGCGATGAGCGACTCAAAGGATATCAGCAAGCCCTAAAAAAAGCCCAAATACCTTTTAAATCAAATTATTTATTAGAAGGCAGATTTGAGGAACATTTTGCGTATCAATCAACAAAAAAATTTTTAGATAAACAGAAAGATTTTCCATCAGCATTTTTAGCAGGGAATGACCTTAGTGCAATTGGGGTAACCAAAGCGATAGAACAAGCAGGCTACCATGTACCCAATGATTTTAGTGTTGTTGGATTTGACGGAATCGAGCTATTGAAGTATTTTCGACCATCCTTGACAACTATCGATAATCCAATCAAAGAGCAAGGTGAGCTTGCAACCCAACACTTACTTAGTTTAATCAAAGGAGAGGTTCTAGGAAAAGCTTTTGTATTAAAAGGAAGGTTGATTGAAGCAGAATCGGTAAAGCAATTTAATAGAAATGAGTGAGAAAATGTATTTAGGGATAGATATAGGTGGCACAACAATCAAATATGGATTTATTGATGAAAAAGGACAAATACAGCATAAGCAGCGTATCAACACGATTGATGACAAACATCGATTTTTAAACAATTTAAAAACAATTATTGCAGATAGTCTCAGACAAGAAAACATTAAAGGTATCGGCATCAGCGCACCTGGTATCATCGATCGAGATGGCAGAATGGTCACAGCGGGTGCAATCAAATCAATTTATGGAGTGCATTTAAAACAAGAATTACAAAAGATAACGGATGTGCCAATTGCGATCGAAAATGATGCAAATGCAGCTGCCATAGCTGAACAATGGATCGGCCATGCGAAAGGGATTCCCAATTATCTTTGCATGGTATTAGGGACAGGTATAGGCGGCGGTATTATTTATCAAAACGAACTAATCAAAGGTGCACATGGCATGGCAGGAGAATTCGGATGGATGGTTATTAAGGAAATTGATGAAAGCGATGACATAGAGGCGATGTCTTTAAATCAACGCGCGGCAGTAATTGGGGGGCTATGTCAGAGATATAATCAGAGGATGTTGGCGAAGGATCCAGCACATGAACCAATATGGGATGCAAAAGAAATTTTTGCCAAAGAAAAGGATGAAGAAGTAGCGCATGAAATCATTGAGCATTTTTATGAAGATCTATCTATCGGCATATTGAACTTAATTAGTTGTTTTGATCCTGAATTAGTATTGATTGGCGGTGGGATAAGTGCAAACAAAGAATTTTTTGACCGTTTAGAATCAACGATTTCAAAAGTCGCAACAAGACATCATAGTATCCATTACTTGATGGGTAAAACTATCGCACCAATCAAAGCAGCTAAACTAATGAATGATGCTGGCATGGTCGGTGCTGTATACCAAGTGAAGAAAATGATTGAGGATGGAGTAAAAATAATCTGAAAGTGAGGGGAACAGGTGGAAACTTCAGCACAAAGTACCAAACGTTCGAAAAAAATAAAAAAGTGGTTTGTCGATTTCTTTGATCAATGGGAATTGCAAAGTATGGTTTGGCCAGGGATTATCTTTATGATCATTTTTAATTTTATTCCTATCTATGGATTAGTCATTGCTTTTAAAAGATATACGGTCATCGATACGCTAGAAACAGCACCTTGGGTAGGATTTGAAAATTTTCAAATTATATTAAATGATAAATTCTTTTGGGGGGCAGTAGTCAATACACTCGGTATCAGTTTTTTAAAACTATTGATTGGTTTTGTTTTACCGATTATCTTAGCTATTTTGATTTTTGAGCTGAGACAAGGCATATTTAAAAAATTGGTTCAGACAATCTCCTATATGCCTTATTTCCTCTCTTGGATCGTACTAGGCGGGATGTTGATCAATTGGTTATCAACAAATGGATTACTCAATACGATACTGAGTGGACTTGGATTTTCTATAAAGCATGAGAATTATCTTTTGTCCGCGAATAAGTATTGGTGGATCGCAGTATTATCTGATATATGGAAAAATACAGGATGGGGAACTATTTTGTATTTAGCTACTTTATCTAAAATTGATCCTTCTTACTATGAAGCGGCAAAAATCGATGGGGCAACTAGGTTTCAACAAATCATGAAAATTACACTACCCATGTTAAAAGGAATCATCAGTTTAAATTTGATTCTAACTATTAGTGGGTTATTAGGATCTAACTTAGATCAAACGATGGTTTTGATGAATAATCAAAATCAGGCAAAGGCAGAAGTCATCAATTCATATGTTTTTAGAATGGGGATTGCTCAGGGTGATTTTTCTTATGCAACTGCGGTTGGATTAGGTGTGTCGATTGTATCGGTGATCTTGTTGGTCTGTTCAAATCAAATGACAAAACGACTAAATGACAATACATCTGTATTGTAGAAGGGAGAAATGAATGGAGAAAAAAGTCATGAAAAAAGATGTGGATAGTCGTTTGTTCGATATTTTCAATATTTTGATCTTGACCATTTTTACCTTGATGATTGTTATACCTTTGTGGAATGTTGTTGTGTCATCATTCGCATCGGGGCGTGTACTTGCAAAGGGTGATTTTGTATTTTGGCCATCTGAATTGTCTTTAGAGAATTATCGGGCGGTTTTTAGGGATGGAAGTATGTTGCAAGCCTTCTTTATTTCAGTATCTAAAACAATCGTTGGCGTTCTCACACATGTATTTTTCTGCGCAATGATGGCATATGCGATGAGTAAAGCAAATTTAAAAGGAAGAAAGTTATATTCAGCCATGGGCATCACAACCATGTTTTTTTCAGGGGGGATGATTCCAACCTATCTATTGTTTAGACAAATAGGGTTGTTAAATAGTTTTTGGGTGTACATTATTCCAGCACTATTAAGTTATTATGATGTCATCATCTTGATGAATTTCTTTAGAAACGTACCAGATTCATTAGAAGAATCAGCAATGATCGATGGTGCGGGACATTGGCGTATTTTTTTACAAATATTCTTACCCCTTTCTAAACCAGCACTTGCGACAATTGCTTTATTTAATGGTGTAAACCAATGGAATGACTTCATGACCGCGAGAATCTTTATTACTGATAAAGCCTTATATCCATTGCAAATGAAACTGTATGAAATCATCGTCCAATCGCAGACACAAGGTATGCAAAACATTGGGACCGCTGTGGCAGAAAGTACAACAAAAGGTGTTCAACTGGCGACGATCGTCGTCACAACGATTCCAATATTGATCATTTATCCATTACTCCAAAAACATTTCATTGCAGGAATGATGGTCGGAGCTGTTAAAGAATAGAAAAGGAGACATAAAAATGAAAAACATGAGAAATTTGCTAATATTGACTAGTTCGGTAATACTGCTAAGTGCATGCGGTGGTGGAGAGGACAGTGTAAGTCAAGAGTCAACAGAAGTTGATATCAGCGAACGTTACACGTTGGATGAAGAGACGCCCGCATGGCAATTGGATAACAAAGAAGAAGTCACTGAATTGACTTGGTATGTCAATGCCGATTGGTGGAATGATGAATGGGGCAATGATGTCGTTACACAAAAAATGGAAGAAGACTTGAATGTCAAGATCAAGTTTATCAAAGGCGATGATACCAATTTAAATACCATGTTTTCAAGTAATGACATGGCAGATATCGTGACAATTTTCGATTCAAATTCACAAGTTGCACAAAAGGCGGATAGTTGGGCATATTCTTTAGATGAACTATCGGAAAAATATGATCCTTATTGGCATACAGTGGCGGCTGAAGATACATTAAATTGGTTTCAATTAGATGATGGGAAGACATATGGATATCCCAATTATTCTAATACAGCCGAAGATTATGATAGCGGTTTAATACCTGCAAATACAAATTTTTTGATCCGAAAAGATGTATATGAAGCAATTGGTGAAAATAATTTTGAAACAGCAGATGATTTTATAGAAGGAATGAAATCGATCAATGAAAAATACCCAGAGCTTGTGCCTTTTGGTTTCAATGCCTTAGGTGATGGTGCTGGTTCCTTGGGGGATGTTTTCCAAGATTATTTGGGTGTTGATTTAGAAACAGCAGATGGTAATTTTTATAACCGTAATTTGGACAATGAATATTTGAACTGGCTAAAGGTGTTGCGTCAAATTCATGAAGATGGAAACTTGTCTGATGATAGTTTTTCAGATGACGGGACAGCTTTTGAAGAAAAAGTGAAGTCAGGACAATACGCGACGATCATGGCTAGTGGTGCGGCACAAATGAGTGGATTTTTACAAAGCTGGTTAACTGAAAATCCTAATGGAGAGTACATTGCGATCAATGGTCCACAAAGCAGTGAAGGGAAGGAACCTAAATTAAACCAAAGCGGTATCACAGGTTGGATGATCAACTATATTAGCAAAAGTGCCAAAGATCCAGCCAAAGCAATGCAAATATTTACCTATTTACAAAGTGAGTACGGTGGGATTTTGACCACGTTTGGTGTGGAAGGCGAAACTTTCCAATACGATAGTGACGGAAAAATTGAATTGCTGCCAGAAGTACAAGAGATGAAAGACAATGATTCAGAACGATTTAAAAAAGAGTATCGGCTGAGTGAATTTATTTTCTTTGGACATGATAAATATCAATCAATGGCTAGTGAAAGTACGCAAACCCCTGCTTTGATCCAACCTAGGGAGTGGGGAGAAGGAAAGTTATACCCTCATTTTATTTTGGAAAATATCGATCCTAGTTCAGGGACGCAAGAAGCGCGAAATCTCTCCGCGATCAATACCAATTGGTATACGACGCTAGTTAGTTTGATTCGTTCTTCTTCAGAAGAAGAATTTGATCAGATTCTTTCTTCATACGAAACGTTTTTAGACGAAAATGGTTGGTCTGATATCGAAACAATTAGAAATGAAAAAATAGCCGAAAACAAGGACAAACTAGGGTTAGATTAAAAAAAGGTGGTAGTCAGTAATGAAACAATTATTTAATATCCATGGCCAAGTATATGGTTTTCTGAATAGCATGTATCAATTCATGCTATTGAACATTTTGATTGTTCTCATGAGCTTGCCGATGATCACGCTGCCAGGTGCACTGATTACTGGCTACCAACTTTTAAAAGAAAAAGATAGTCAGGAAGTGCATATGAAAAGATTTTTCGTCTTATTCAAAAAAAATCTGCTTCTTTCCTTTAAACTAACGATTGTATTCTTGCTCGTATTTTTTCTGCTATTTCTTTTGTTGGCATTCACTAGAGGAACTATTTTTCAATTTTTGATTTTACTTTTTATTGCATTTTTCATTGTATTTTTTTCAAACGCATGCATATTGAGTGAAAATCAAATAACTATTAGACCATTATTGAGGTTGTCTTTAGGGATAACGTTGAAATTTGCTGGTTTTTATAGTATTGGTTTAGGTATATTGATCAGTAGTTTGTTTATTCCAATCTTTTTACCCAAATTAGGGCTGTTGTGGGCACTATTTGGTTTAAGTATACCTATGTTTTTGCAAGTATGTATCCATCAACAAATGATGAAGCGTATAACTATCAAATCAATACCACAGGGGTGATATTTTGGTGTTTGAATTTTATGTGACAACGGATGAAAAAAATCTGTTCCAACGTGAACGTTCACCATACAGCGGTGAAGCAAATGAGTATCAGGTCAATGTGAACAGTAAAAAAACGTATCAGATCATCGATGGTTGGGGCACTTCATTTACGGATTCATCTGCCTACTTGATTGATCAGTGTTTATCTGAAAAACATCAGAATGAAATAATGGAAGCTGTATTTGATGTTGAAAGAGGAATCGGACTTTCAATTTTACGGAATCCAATGGGGGCTTCTGACTATGCACGGTATATTTACAGCTATGATGATATAGAAACAGATGAAACAGATGAAAAGCTGATCCATTTCTCGATTGCTCATGATGAGGAAAGTATTATTCCATTGACCAAGCATGCAATGGCGTTAAATCCTGATTTAAAATTATTTGCTTCTCCATGGAGTGCACCTGGATGGATGAAAGATTCCAGACAAATGATAGGTGGGAAATTACTACCGAAATATTATGACACATATGCCCTCTACTTCAAAAAGGTTATCGAAAGTTACCACCAGCATAATATAGATATATATGCAATCACCCCACAAAATGAACCTTTGTTTTTACCTCCCCATTACCCAGGAATGGAAATGCTGGCTGACGAACAGGTAACTTTTGTTGCGGAACACTTAAAACCTTTATTTGAGAAAAGCGGCATCGAGACAAAAATATTTGGCTATGACCATAACTGGGATCGTGTGGACTATCCATTGGAATTATTAGATAAAGCAGAAGCAGCTTTTGATGGGATAGCTTGGCATTGGTACGGAGGAAACGTGATCAATCAGTCCAGAGTTGCTTTATTTTATCCAGATAAAGAAATCCACTTTACTGAGGGGTCTGGCGGGGAATGGATACCTGCTTTTGAACCAGCTTTCAGCAATCTGATGAGAACGGGTATTGAAATTTTCAGGAATGGTGCAAAATCCATGACGCTTTGGAATTTAGCACTTGATGAAAACAATGGGCCTACTGTTCCCGGCTTTGGAAAAAGTACTTGTCGAGGTCTTGTGACAGTCAATCAGCGAACACAAGAATATTCATTTACACTTGATTATTTTGGTTTGGCGCATTTCAGTAAATTTGTCCGACCGGGAGCTGTTCGTATTGCTAGTTCGAGTGATCAAAATATACGGAGTGTTGCATTTCAAAACACAGATCAATCTATCGTTGTCATTCTCTTTAACGATCGTGAAAATGACGCACAGGTAAGCGTTGTGATTGATTCTTCCACTCTGGAAACGATAAATCTACCAGCAAAATCAGCTATGACAATTATTGATACATTGAAGAATGAGGAGTAACTGAAATATGTTAGAGTTGGATACCTATTTTCAGAAGAATCAATATGCGCTAAAAGACAAAATAGTTTTTGCTGGTTCATCCTTGATGGAGGCATTCCCTTTAGAAGAACTATTTTTAGAGAAGAAAATTATTGTCTATAACAGGGGGATCAGTGGGGCTACATCTCAGGCGTACTTAGAAGTATTTGATCAATTGATACTTCCGTTGCGGCCTAAAAAAATACTGATTAATATTGGTTCAAATGACTTAGCCTATGAAAATGGTAAAGTCAGTCAGTTAATAGATAATTATCGAATAATTTTTGAAAAAGTGAAGGAATCACTGCCTGGGTGTGATGTGACTTTTATTAAATTCTATCGGGTAAACCCTAATGTAATGAAGGAAACAGCACTTGTAAGAAAGGAGGAATGGTTATATCGGGCAGCTAAATATCGTACAAATACACGTTTGATTCAAGCAAGTGATTTAATTAGTCAAATTGCAGCTTTGTATGACTATGATACAATCGATGTGAATGAGCAGCTTACAGATGCCCATAATCAACTTGATGCGTCTCTTACTAATGATGGTATTCATTTAACAAGAGATGCATATCTACGGATCTTTCCTATGATTTATCAAAAGGTCGTAGCCCAATGATGAAAAAACTGCATTTAATGAAGCAAAGCATGGTCGCTTTTACCTTGCTTTGCTTTTTTTGATGAAACAAATTCCAAATCATGCAACATATTGATTTGGAAGCGTTTGCCCTATCATTAATTAGAAGGATTTCCTATAATGAACCTACAAATACAAAACGAAGGAGTTTCATCAATGAAAGAAAAAGTGATGGATGCAATGCAGAAGTTTTCCAAGGCAATGTTTGTACCGGTATTGATTTTACCGATTGCGGGAATTTTGATCGCGGTTGGGAATGTGTTTACAAATGTCCGGCTGATTGAACGATTTCCCTTTTTAGATAATCCAATCACCATCGGTTTCGGTAGTATCTTATCAGCGGCACTTTTACCAATTTTAACCAATTTAGGCATTATTTTTTGTGTAGGAATTGCCCTGGGATTGGCGAAAAAGAAAAAAGCCGAGGCTGCTTTTACTGCTTTATTGGGTTACTTTGTCTTCTTGAATGCGATGAACAAATTTATGGCATTACGGGAGATGTTGGTACCTGTGGATGCCTTACAAGGATCAGGACAGGCGCTTGTGCTTGGTATTCAAGTGTTGGATATGGGCGTTTTCTTAGGGATTATTTTGGGTGTCGTTACGGCTTTGATTCATAATCGTTTTATTGATACGACGTTTTCAAATGCTTTCCAAGTATACGGTGGTGCCAGATTTGTCTTTATTGTTTTGATTCCAGTCGTCGTTGCCCTGTCGATCGTATCCACCTTTATTTGGCCAGTGGTGCAGACCGGTATCGATAGCCTTGGGAGTGTTATCCAACAAACGGGAAACTTTGGTATCTTCTTGTATGGTACATTGGAACGTTTGCTGATTCCGACTGGATTGCATCATTTGATTTACACACCATTTCTTTATACATCACTTGGTGGGGTGGCTGATGTTGGTGGTCAAATATTTGAAGGCGCACGAAATATTTATTTTGCAGAGATAGCTGATCCAGCAGTGACGGTTTTATCACAAAGTGTCATCTGGGATGCAAGAGGGATCTCAAAAATGTTTGGGTTGGTCGGCGCTTGTTTGGCTATGTATCATACGGCTAAGCCTGAAAACAAATTCAAAGTGAAAGCTATTTTGATTCCAGCGGTGATTACTTCATTCATTGCCGGTGTAACTGAACCAATCGAATTTTCATTCATGTTCGTGGCACCGATGTTGTTCGTGATTCATTCGGCTTTAAGCGGCTTGAGTATGGTTGCTTTGAATCTATTTGGTTCAAGAGCGATCGGACCAAACGGTTTTATCGATTTTCTTTTGTATAATATTCCGTTGGGGATCGAGAAAACTCGTTGGCCAATCTATATCCTTGTCGGGGTTGCGTTCTTCTTCATCTATTATTTCTTGTTCCGTTTTTTGATCACAAAAATGAATTTAAAAACAGTTGGACGAGAAGATGAAGGCAATGAAACGAAGTTGTATTCTAAAAAAGAATACAAAGAGCAGCAACTGGCTGGCAGTGGGGGTATCGTTGCCGCGCCAACAACGACCCATGATGCGATCTCATCGTTGATCACGGAAGGACTTGGCGGGGATAGCAATATCAAAACGATCGATAACTGTTATACCCGGTTGCGTTTAAAGTTGAAAGATCCTGATTTGGTAGATGAAGTCCTACTGAAAGAGCAAACAAGTGCCAAAGGGGTCATCAAAAATGGGGAAAATGTGCATGTGGTATATGGCTTAACGGTGCCAAAAGTGCGAGAAAACTTAGAAGCTTATTTGGGCAGAGAAGGAGAGAATGAATAATGAAAAAATTTTCAGTAGTGATTGCAGGGGGCGGCAGTACATTTACGCCCGGAATCGTCATGATGTTATTAGACAATCAAGACCGATTTCCCCTAAGAAAACTTACCTTATATGATAATGATGAAGTACGACAAGGAAATCTAGGGCAAGCTTTAGAAATCTTATTAAAGGAGCAAGCCCCTCAAATCGAATTTAGTTTTACAACTAATCCAGAAACAGCATTTACCGATGTTGATTTCTGTATGGCGCATATCCGTGTTGGTAAATATGAAATGCGGGAAAAAGATGAGAAGGTGCCGTTAAAACATGGTGTATTCGGTCAAGAAACTTGCGGACCTGGTGGCATCGCTTATGGGATGCGCAGTATCACCGGCATGCTTGAAATCATTGATCATATGGAGAAATACGCACCCGATTGCTGGATGTTGAATTACTCGAATCCAGCAGCAATCGTGGCCGAAGCCTGCCGAGTACTCCGACCAAAATCAAAAGTATTGAACATTTGTGATATGCCGGTAGGTACGTTACGACGGATGTCGCAGATCATTGACAAACAACCGGAGGATTTAGAGGTACGATACTTTGGCCTTAATCATTTTGGTTGGTGGACAAGTGTGAAGGATAAAGAGGGTCATGAGTATATTCAAGATATCCGTAAATATGTCGCCAAAAACGGCTATTTGACACAAGTTGAAGTGGATACGCAACATACAGATCCAAGTTGGCAAGAAACCCATAAAAAAGCCAAAGACCTCTTGGCATTGACACCAGAGTTTTTGCCAAATACCTATCTTCAGTATTATCTGTACCCTGATGAGATGTATGATCATATGAAGGATCATCCTGATTTTACGCGTGCCAATGAGGTAATGGAAGGAAGGGAAAAGCGGGTCTTTGCCCATGCCAAGAAAATCGTTGAAAATGGATCGGCAAAAGGAATTGCCTTTGAGATCGATGCCCATGCAAGTTTCATCGTTGATTTAGCCAGAGCAATCGCATTTAACACCCACGAACGGATGATCATGATCGTTGAGAATAATGGCGCAATCGCCAATTTCCCAGATGATGCGATGGTGGAAGTACCTTGTATCATAGGCACAGACGGGCCAGAAGCTTTGGCACAAGGCAAAATACCAACTTTCCAGCAAACACTGATGTATCAACAAGTAATGGTTGAAAAATTGGTTGTGGAAGCATATGTGGAAAAAAGCTATCAGAAGATGTGGCAAGCGTTAACCCTTTCCAAAACCATTCCTAGCGCAAAAGTTGCCAAAGAATTATTGGAAGATCTGGTAGCCGAGAATGGCAATTACTGGCCAGATTTACATTAAAATGTTTCACATTTGAGAAACATTTTCTGGTAAAGGTTGAAGAAGGTTCCTGCGGGAATCTTCTTTTTGTCCATAGCAGATGTAAACCTGCAACTTTACTTAACCGAGAATGGGTGCTATTTGTGTCCTAAATTTGTGATAGAATAAAAGATAGTTGTTATACAGTAAAGGAATGAGATGAGATGTTTTTAGGAATTGATATCGGCACCACAGCGATCAAATTTGGTGTGATCAGCGAGCGAAAAATCTGCTACAGTCAATCGATCCAAATAACCACTACTATTGACGGTTCCAAACAAATCCAGTCGGCAAACGAAATCAGCAAATCATTAATTACTGGTATACAGTCTTTGCCCAAGTCGTTCAAAAAATCCATACAGACAATGGCGTTTAGTACCGCGATGCACAGTTTACTGCCTGAGAGGAATGGACAAGGGGATGACATTTACATTTGGTCAGACAACCAGGCAAGCGAAACGATAGAAGCCTTTCGACATACAGCGTTGGCAAGTACCTTTTATCAGGAAACGGGTACACCGATCCACGCCATGTCACCCTTTGCAAAGTTGCTTTATATGAAGGAAAATGACTTGATTTCATCATTTGATCATTTTTATGGGCTCAAGGAGTTAACAATGCGCTTGTTTACGGGAAAAGCAAGGATCGATCGCAGTACAGCTTCTGCTACAGGATTATATGCTTTGAAGGAGAAGTCCTGGAGCGGTAGCGTGCTAAGTTATCTCTCGTTGACTTCAGATCAGTTCGCATCCTTGTGTGAACCAACCGATTGTTTTCCTATATTGCCAGAATTAGCTGATCAACTAGGGATATCACAACACGTGCAGGTCATGTGTGGGGCAAGTGATGGCTGTTTGGCGGCATATGCAGGCTACATATCCACGGGTATCCCCAATAGTTTGACGATCGGCACAAGTGCCGCAATAAGAAAGGTGACCTCTAGTGCGATTTTTGATCTGGAAAAGCAAAATTTTTGTTATTACTTACAAGATGGCACGTATGTCATCGGGGCGCCGTCAAATAATGGTGGATCGGTTTTAGCATGGACCAAAGAAACACTTGCTGAAAAGGGGACAGATTTTTATCGATCGTTGCCAAAAATTTTGGCTGAGTCGCCGATCGGCAGTCAAGGATTGCGCTTTTTTCCTTACTTGAATGGAGAACGCGCGCCTTTTTGGACAAATCAAATCACAGCTGGCTTTCATCACTTAACGATCAAACATCAGCGAGAGGATATGATCCGCGCCACGATCGAAGGCATGTTAATGAATCTGCGTTTGTTAAAGGATTTGGTTCAAGTGGAGGGGCGCTTAACAGTAAGTGGTGGTTTCTTCCAAACCAAATTACTTGGCCAAATGACAGCCGATATTTTAGATATTTCTTGTTGTATTTCAGAAGAAAATGAGCCGATTTTTGGCTTATATGATCTTTATCATCAAACAAAGATACGGAAAGATCCAGTTGGTGAGGCGATAGAACCTAATGAACATGCCCGTAACCAGTATCATCGAATGGCAGAATCATACTTTCTGACATAATCAAAAAAACCACACGCTCATTGATCGTGTGGTTTTTTTTCGGTTGTGGTGATCACAGTGACGATGTATTCCATAAGTAAGAGTAACTTACCAAAAAAACTGCTATATTCAATATTTTGTGTATCATAGGGGCGTTCATCAGTCACTTCAAAAGAATAGGTTGCCAACTGATTGGCGCTATGGTCTCCATTACCGCAAAATAAAACTGTAGGGATTTGATGATTTTGGGCCAGCGTCATTTTTTCGATGACTTTTTGGGTTTCGCCTGACTTTGAGATCGTGATCAGCATACTGATGTTGTCGATATTGTTGCTGATGATGCCACCAGAATCTGAGGCGCTGACTAACAATGTTTTTATCCCATTGACCAGCATTTTTTTATGTAAATACTCAGCGATGATCCCAGAGAAACCTGTTGCATAAATCGTGATAAATTTATCAGTATTTTCAGCATAGATTCTTTTGATCGATGCAATGGTCTCATCAATACTTGCTGTATCGATTTGATAATCGATTGTCGCTTCTGTGATCTGTTGTTTTTTTAGTTGGTTTTTTAGAAAGAAAAAAAACTCGGTGTATCCAGAAAAGCCTAGTTTTTGAGCTAGGCGAACGATCGTTGCAGGGGATGTATAGATATTTTTGGCAATTTCTCGCAAGGGTAATCCATCGATTTCTTCCGTCTGGTTGATGAGATAGTTTATGATCTGAATTTCGTTTTCAGATAGTGTTTTTCCTTTGGTCAACACATGAAGATCCATTATCTAGCACTCCTTTACACTTCTTCTCCATCATACATGGTTCATCAAGAAAATGTAAATCATAATCTGAAAAGAAAAATAAAAGATGATTGTGAATTTCTTAAAAAGATATTATAATTTCTTATATAGAAAAAAAGAGGTGGATAGCATGACACAAAAACCATATGGAACAGTTTTATTGAAAGCAGCATCGATCATGGATCATTTAGCAGAAAATCCCAACCAATCGTTGCAGATGATTGCTGAAGCGACAAAGATGACACCCTCAACTACCTTAAAAATTTTAGACACGCTTGTAATGATAGGGTATGTGCAGCGAAATAAAGAAAAGAATTATCGTCTGGGGTCTAAGCTGATCAAATATGCCAATCAAAGTATTCAAGAGTTAGATTTAGTTGAATTGAGTTTGCCGCATTTAGAAGCTTTGCAAACAAGGGTAGATGAAACGATCCACTTAGGGGTCTTAGCGGCAAATGAGATTTTATACGTCAATAAGTTAGAACCGCAACACCAAACGATTCGCATGTCCTCTAAAGTAGGCATTACCAGGCCATTGTATTCATCTGCAATGGGCAAAGCCGTGTTGTCGATGCTTGCAGAAGAAGCCGTTGATGCATACTTGGCTGAGACACCACTGATCGCCTACACGGAAAATACGATTACCAATCCATTCAAACTAAAAAAAGAACTTGACCGATCAAAGGAAGATCAAGTGGCTTTTGATGATGAAGAGATGGAACAAGAAATCTATTGTATCGGAACAACATTGATGCAAGATCATGCAATCGTTGGGGCGTTTTCTGTGAGTTTGCCTAAATATCGTTTAACATCAGCTTATAAGCAGACCTTGATCGATGCGATTCGAGAAACCAAAGAGGCAATTGAAAAATCGCTATAAAAGTGTGGAAAGCCCTTGCAAAATCATCAGAGAGCGGTATAATAAATCTGTAAGTTTCTTTATAATAAAATTGCATTTCCAAATAAGAAATTTAGGAGGACTTAGATGAAAAAAGTAGCACGTTTGATGAAATTGCAAACGAGCGGTGTGATTGCCGTCGTGAGGGGCGCTTCTAAAGAAGAAGCATTGAAAGCTAGTCAAGCAATTATTGAAGGTGGGATTACTGGGATCGAATTAACTTTCACAGTGCCAGAAGCCGCTTCAGTGATTGCTGAACTAAAAGAACGATATCAAAACGATGATGATGTTGTCATAGGTGCAGGAACAGTACTGGATGCTGTCACGGCGAGGTTAGCAATTATGGCTGGTGCAGAATATGTGGTCAGTCCAACATTTGATCAAGAGACAGCCGAGATGTGCAACTTGTATCAAGTGCCGTATCTTCCTGGATGTATGACGATATCTGAAATGAAGGAAGCATTGAAGGCCGGAGCCGATATTATTAAACTGTTCCCAGGTAGTGCCTACGGTCCAAGTATTATTTCTGCATTTAAAGCACCATTGCCACAATTGAATATCATGCCGACCGGTGGCGTCAGTCTTGAAAATATGGCTGAATGGTTTGATGCAGGTGTCGTTGCAGTGGGTGTTGGCGGTAATCTGCTTGCGCCAGCTGTCAAGGGCGATTTTGCTGCAGTGACCGAAGTAGCTAAGCAGTATGCTGCGAAACTAAAAGAGATTCGAGGCGCATAAAGATGGGAAAGATGCTTACATTAGGTGAAATCATGTTGCGGTTATCGACCACGGTTGGTGAACGTGTAGCATCCAGCAATCAATTTTTTGCCCATTATGGCGGTGGTGAAGCGAATGTAGCTATTTCATTGGCCAATTTTGGTCATACAGTTGCTTTTGCCAGTAAGATTCCTGAAAACGCTTTAGGAGATGGCGTCAAACAACATTTACAACGTTATGGTGTCGAGTGCCGTTATTTGCTCAGAGGGGGCAATCGGTTGGGTACCTATTACGTTGAGACGGGTATTGGGGAACGCGCTGCACAAGTCGTTTATGATCGTAAAGGATCTAGTTTTGCTGAGATGACAAAGAGTGAATGGCCGACAGAGATGTTCGAAGGCATCGATATTTTTCATATTTCCGGTATTACACCCGCTCTTTCAAAAAATTGGCAGCAGACGTTGATCGAGTTGGTCCAGGCAGCCAAACAAGCTGGCGCAAAAATCAGTTTGGATATCAACTTTCGCGGCAAACTATGGACCACGGATGAAGCAAAGCAATACTTAAAACAAATATTGCCTTATGTGGATTTTTGTTCCGCAGGAAAATTGGATGCGCAAGTATTTATGGATATCCCAGCACCAGATAAGGAAACAGATGATCGCTATTACTATGATCAGATGAATCAATTGTATCCCAACATAGAACTTTTTTATGGCACCCATCGGAAAGTGATTTCAGCAAGTCACAACATCCTTACAGGAAGACTGTGGCATCAGGGAAATTATGTCGTATCACAATCCCATATCATCGATCCTATCATTGATCGTGTAGGTGGTGGGGACGCTTTTGCAGCCGGTGTGTTGCATGGTATCGCCAATCAAAGCAGCGATCAAGAGCTGATTGCATTTGCGACTGCGGCCTCTGCGCTTAAGCACACTGTCCACGGGGATTGTAATCTTTTTTCAGCAACAGAAATCAATGATTTTATTAAAAACGGATCAGGAAAAATTGTCCGCTAAGGAGGAATACACACATGCAACATATGGAAACACGTTATACCCATAGTCCGCTGGATATCAAACATTATAGTACGGAGGAATTACGTAGAGAATTTCTAGTAGAGAAAATTTTTACACCCGGTCAAATCATGCTGACGTATACCCACAATGACCGTATGATTTTTGGCGGTGTCACACCCACCGACCAAGGATTGGAAATCGAATTAACTAAAGAATTGGGCGTTGATTACTTCTTAGAACGGCGAGAATTAGGTGTGATCAACATTGGTGGACCAGGATCGATCTCAATCGAAGGCAACAAAGAACCAATGAAAAAACAAGACGGCTATTACATTGGCAAAGAAACGAAAAACGTGATTTTTTATTCTGATGATCCAGCCAATCCAGCCAAATTTTATCTTTCAAGCGTCCCAGCACATAAAAAGTATCCAAATGTCAAAATCAGTATCGATCAAGTCAAACCGATGGAAACAGGAGAAGGGTTGACATTGAACGAACGGAAAATTTATCAATATATTCATCCAAATGTTTGTGAAAGTTGTCAATTACAAATGGGTTATACGATTTTAGAACCAGGCAGTGCTTGGAATACAATGCCATGTCATACCCATGAACGACGTATGGAAGCGTATGTGTATTTTGATTTTGCAAATGAAGATACCAAAGTTTTCCATATGATGGGTAAACCGGATGAAACAAAACATTTGGTCGTCGCAGAAGAACAAGCAATCATCTCTCCTAGTTGGTCGATCCACTCAGGTGTTGGAACCAGTAATTACTCCTTCATTTGGGCAATGTGTGGTGAAAATATCACCTATACGGATATGGATATGATCGCGATGGATGAGTTAAAATAAAAGAAAGAAGGTAGAAATATGGATTTTTCAATGGATAATTTTCGTTTAGATGGAAAAATTGCTTTGATCACTGGGGCTGTTTACGGTATCGGATTCACATTAGCACAGTCATTAGCGAAAGCAGGGGCAACAATCGTCTTCAATAATTTGGATCAAGCATCGGTTGATCAAGGGTTAGCAAACTATAAAGAAGCGGGGATCGATGCCCATGGGTATGTCTGCGATGTCACAGATGAAGCAGCAGTACAAGCGATGGTCAAACAGATTGAAGAAGAAGTCGGCGTGATCGATATCTTGATCAATAATGCGGGAATCATCAAACGGATTCCTATGTTAGAAATGTCAGCAGAAGACTTCCGTCAAGTTGTTGATGTTGATTTAAACGCGCCATTTATCGTTTCAAAAGCGGTCTTACCGTCAATGATCAAGAAAGGCCATGGAAAAATCATCAATATTTGTTCTATGATGAGTGAGTTGGGTCGGGAAACAGTTGCTGGGTATGCAGCAGCAAAAGGCGGATTGAAAATGCTTACTAAGAATATTTGTTCAGAGTTCGGCTCAGCAAATATCCAATGTAATGGTATCGGTCCTGGATATATTGCAACACCGCAAACAGCACCATTGCGAGAAATACAACCAGATGGATCACGTCATCCCTTTGATCAATTTATCGTAGCGAAAACACCAGCTGCTCGTTGGGGTGAACCGGTAGACTTAGCTGGTCCAGCAGTTTTCCTAGCATCTGATGCATCAAACTTTGTCAATGGTCATGTCTTGTATGTAGATGGCGGTATCTTGGCATACATTGGAAAACAACCTGAGTAACTGGGATAAACAGCCGTTAAATCAAATCATGTAGATAAAAAGAGATCCGCTCATCAAGAGATGAGCGGATCTTCATTTTTGGTGTCGTGATTTCTAGTTACTTGGTAAGTATATCTTTCGCACAAGGCAAGTCGGTTTGTTTGAGTGCTTGGGCAATGAGTTGTGCAACCACAGTCGCGCCATGTGCGTTAAGATGGGTATTATCTTCGATCCCGTTTGGATAGTTAGGATGAACACCCACTGGCAGATGCAGAAAATGACTTTGTGCTTCTGCTTGTGTGATTCCATTGAAGTAATTCTGTGTGGCAGTAAATATATCTAAGCAAAGAATATCATATTGTTCGGCAAAAGCACGCATTGCTGCTGGATAACCACCAACAGCCTCTAAATCAAGCTGATCTTCATCATAATAAAGTCGGGTGATCGATGTGAATAAGATAGGAATGGCCGCTTTTTCTTTTGCGATTTGAATATATTTGGCTAGATTATGTTGATATTCTTCTAATGTCGTTCCTCGTTCATCGGTGATTTTTTGATCATTATGACCGAATTGAATCAGGAAATAATCCCCTTTAGATAGGGCAGCTTCTGCTTGAGCAAGCAGTCCTTCTTTGATAAAGCTTTTCGTCGAGGCGCCATTTTTTGCAAAATTGATTACTTGATACGTATCGGGGAGAAACCATGACAGTTTTTCTCCCCAACCAGTTTCTGGTCGTGCAATTTCAAATTTGTTTGCGGCAGTTGAATCGCCAGCAATTACGATTTTGGGCATTTGACTTCTCCTAAAATTGAAAGTAGCGTGCAGCGTTGTAGTAGCAGATATTTTCTACCAATGGTTTCAGTTCGCTTAGATCTTCAGGCGCTTCTCCTCGCTCTACGATCTCAGCCAGCCATTCGCATAAAACACGACGGAAATATTCGTGACGTGTATATGAGAGGAAGCTGCGGGAATCAGTCAGCATACCCACAAAGTTAAAGAGCACACTGCCGTCAGCAAACTTGGTCAATTGTTGGCGCATACCAGCCCGTGTGTCATTGTACCACCAGCCAGAACCCAATTGCAGTTTGTTGGCACCAGTCCCTTGGAAACAACCCATCAAAGCCACTAAGGTGTCATAATCGTTGGGATTCAATGAGTACAAAATGATTTGCGGCAATTGATTTGTTTGGTCAGCGCAATCTAACAGTTGTTGCAAATCTTTGGTTATCGGACGATCGTTGATACCATCATATCCTGTATCTGGCCCTAACGTTTGGTACATACGTTGGTTGCAATTACGGTAGGCATGTAAGTGTAACTGCATGGTCCAGCCTACTTGATGATAGTTTTTCATCAATGCCAACAAAATTGCAGTTTGATAGACAGCAATTTCAGTATCACTTAAAGGCTGTTTAGCGAGCGCTTTTTTGAAAACATCTTCGGCTGATATTTCAGATTGATCCATAAAACTTAATGTATCAATGCCGTGGTCAGCCAATCGACAGTGATTTTCTGAGAAATAGTTGATTCGTTGAGACAAAGCGAAAAGCAAGTCTTGGTAAGTGTCGATGGTTTGATTTGATACAGCAGCCAATTGCGTAATATAAGATGTAAAATGTTCATCGCCGATCTTGATCGCTTTATCAGGTCTGAAGGTTGGCAAGACCTTGAAACGCTTTTCTGTCTGACTAAGCTGTTGATGGTAGTACAGATCATCGATTGGATCGTCAGTTGTACAAACGATCTTGACTTGGCTATTGGCAATCAGGGCACGGCGGGTAAAATCTTTTTGTTGCAGTTTTTCATTACATTGTGTCCATAATTGTGCGGCATTGGCTTCATTGACCGGGGTGTCGATGTCAAAAAAACGTTGTAATTCTAAATGGGTCCATGTGTATAATGGGTTTCCTATCAATTTTGGCACGGTCTGACACCAAGCAGTAAACTTGTCGTAATCAGACGCTGAGCCCGTAATTTTTTCTTCGTCGATACCACAAGCCCGCATCAATCGCCATTTGTAATGGTCTCCGGAAAGCCAAGCTTCGGTAATGTTTTCAAAAGGTTGATCTTCGTAAATTTCTTTTGGATCTAAATGACAGTGATAGTCAATGATCGGTAGGTCTTTTGCGTAATCATGGTATAACGTTTGGGCGGTTTTATTCGTCAATAAAAAATCTTCTTTAAACAATGGGTTTTCCTACTTTCATATGATTTTATAAAGTGACACCATTTTTGAAAATGGCGATTTCTCGCACATTATTGGCTTCGTTGCGGGTAGACTTGCCGCTAGCAGTTTCAATGATGGCTTGAATGAAGTCAGCCAGAACGACCTCCATTGATTCTTCTAACAAGCGACCAGCATTGAAATCCATCCAGTGGGGTTTCTTTTGATAAATTTCCTGATTGGTGGCTACTTTCATGGTTGGTACGTAGGCACCAAATGGTGTGCCGCGTCCAGTGGTAAAAAGAACCAGTTGGCAATCAGCGGAAGCCAATGCTGAGGCAGCAACTAAGTCGTTCCCTGGACCTTCCAACAAACTCAATCCGGGCTTACGCAACTTTTCTCCATATTTTAGGACATCTACGACTGCTGAGGTACCGGATTTTTGGGTACATCCGAGGGATTTGTCTTCGAGTGTTGTGATACCGCCAGCTTTGTTCCCTGGAGAGGGATTTTCATATACTGGTTCGCCATACGCCAAGAAATAATCTTTAAAATCATTGATCAAATGCAATATTTTTTTGAAGGTTTCTTCATCTTGTGCACGTGCCATCAAGACCTGTTCAGCACCAAACATTTCCGGTACTTCAGTCAATACGGTACTACCTCCTTGTGCGACGAGAAAGTCTGAAAAGGCGCCTAGTAAAGGATTGGCAGTAATGCCGGAAAAACCGTCGGAACCGCCGCATTTCAGGCCGATTTTCAGTTCGCTTAATGGCACATCTTCTCTGACGTCCTCTTTGGCCGCCTCTAGTAATGCTTCCAGCAGTTCAATACCGACCTTGATTTCGTCTTGACTTTCTTGGGCAACCATAAATTTCACACGTTGCTGATCATAATTGCCAAGTTTTTTCTTGAATTCCGGCACAGTATTGTTTTCGCAACCTAGTCCAAAAACCAGCACGCCGCCAGCATTTGGGTGCTGCACGGCATCAATCAAGATTTGGCGGGTATTTTGATGATCTTGTCCCAACTGTGAACACCCATAGGGATGTTTTAAAATCGTTACATTGTCAAAGGTACCGAGGTCTGGATGCAGCGCTTTGAACTCCTCAACAATGATCTCTGCGATACCATTGATACAGCCAACGGTCGGTACGATCAATAAATCATTGCGAATACCGACTTTGCCATTGGCACGTCGATAGCCCTTAAAGGTCAAATCTGTTTTTGGGTATGCTACAGGATGTAGATTTGGCGCATAGGTATAATCTAATGTACCTGAAAGATTGGTTTTTACATTGTGGGTATGAAGCCAGCTGCCAGTAGCGACATTTGCTAAAACATGGCCGATGGGATAACCGTATTTGATGACATGATCCCCACTTGCCAAGTCTGCAAGAGCAATCTTATGGCCTTGAGGAATATCTTCTTTGATCGACAAGGCTTGTCCTTCAAAGATCAGTTGACTCTCTTTGTTTATCGGCCGCAGCGCAACTGCGACATTGTCTTTCGGATGTAATTTCAACAGCTGCGTTGGTGCTTCGATCAGTGCCTCTTTCATTTTTTTCTTCCTTTCTTCTCTTAAAAATGAACGATGTGATGGGCTAAGGGCAACTGATATATACATCAGCCGCCAAGTCATTTCTTAAGGTCTCCGGGTAAAACTGTCTATGTTATAAAGCTGAGACAGCTTCGTATTGTTCTACATAGTGAAGCAATGCACGAGGACCTTCTTGAGAAAGTATCTGGAACATCACATGAATGTCACGGGATAAAAAGCGTAGATCCTTTTGCCATAATTCCTGGTTGCCAAGTAAAAAGTCTATTTGTTCCGTTGAGGACATCTGCTTCGCTTGCGTGAAAATTTCTGTGACTAGGGCATCATCTTCAAATGGACAAGTTAAATAGCGATAAAGCAAGGCGGCCAAGGAAGCGGTGATGCGTAGTGGTAACTGCTGTTTCTTTTGGTAAAAACGAGTACAAATGGGCAATAAACGTGCTGTAAATTTCGACACACTGTTCAGGGCAATCGACTGTAATTGATGATGGACATATGGATTTTTGAAGCGTTCTTTGATTTCTTCTGCATAATCCATCAATTGTGCTTCTGGCAAATCAAGCATTGGAATCAATTCTTTTTGAAATAAACCATCAAGATAGACGACAAAATCCGGATCATTCATCACGTCTTCAACAGTTTCAAGTCCTGCTAGACGACCCAATGATACGATAGCTGTATGCGGGCCATTCAGTAAATGGACTTTTTGTTCGCGATAAGGGGTCATGTCGTCGGTGACGATCACATTGAGACCAGCAGCTTGCAGTGGTAATTTTTCTTCAATCTCTGAACCTTCGATCACCCATAACATAAAGGGTTCAGCGGTCACCATCAATTGGTCATGGTATCCTAGCATCTCTTCATAATCCGCGGCGGTCTCTCTTGGGTAGCCGGGTACGATTCGATCCACTAGGCTGCAGCAAAATTGGTTGTTGGTGTCTAGCCACTGGGTAAAAGCAACAGGCAATGACCACAGCTGGGCGTAATCAAGAACAGCTTGTTTTAATTTTTCACCGTTACGATCAATCAGTTCACAAGGAATAATGGTAAAACCAGGCTTCTCCAGCTGAAATCTGCGGTAGAGTAGTGCAGTCAACTTTGCTGGGAAACTACTTGGTGGCGTATCAGTGAGGGTATCTGTCGGATCAAAGCGAATGCCAGCTTCTGTTGTGTTGGAAACAATGATATCTAAGTGGGCATTTTCTGCTAGTGCCAGAAATTCTTGCCATTGTTGATAGGGATTGATGACCGCGTGGATGGTGGAAATGATTTCTGATGTTTGAACAGGTGTCCCATTTACCAAGCCTTCCAAAATGACTGTGTATCGATCATCTTGTTGATCCAATAGGTTTTTTAGCCCATGTTCGATTGGCTGAACAACGATGGCACTTCCTTGAAAAAGCCCTTGTTTGTTCATTTGTGCCAATTGCCAGTTAAAAAATCCGCGCATAAAATTCCCTTCACCAAATTGAATCACACGTGGGGGATAATGGGTGACAGGTTGGTCTTTGATAGTTTGCATGTTTTAGCCTCCGATGTTTTTAAAATATATATGCACACGTTAACATTTTTATGCAATCCTTGCTGTTTTTACAAGGACTGACGGATCGTTAACGATGTATCTAAGAAGAATTGTGTTTGACTATCTTCTTCTGATGGACTTGCCAAAAGAAGTTCGGTGGCCCGTTTACTCATTTCATAAACGGGTTTGCTGATCGTCGTTAATGGTGGATAAGTAAATTGTGAAAATGGAATATCGTCAAATCCAATAATAGCGATATCCTTTGGAATAGTGAATCCAGCCTGTAAACAATAATTGATGGCACCGATCGCCATATCATCATTTGAACAAAATATCACTTCTGGCGGGGTGGGAAGGGACAGCAACTGCTGCGCGCCTTTTTGACCGCTTACTAAGGAGAAGTCGCCTGACACAATATATTCTGGCGGATAGGTCAAATCAGCTTCTGCTAATGCTTGATCAAAACCTTTCTTTCTTTCGATGCTAGAACGAAATGAGGGCACACCTTCAATCAAGCCGAATTTGGTATATCCTTGATCGATCGCATGATGGATCATTTTGTAGACGCCTTGCGCATCATTGCTGGTGACATTTCTATAGCGCGTTGTGTCTAGTTGTCGGTTCAAGACAACTAAAGGGATATTTTGCTTGGATAAAGCCTCGATAAAGGCGTCGTCTTGGTCACTTTGACTCATGACGATGGCACCATCGATCCGATTCAAGTTGTCGAAATCCGCTGCCGCTTCTTGTAATTCATGTACGGCTAGACTATATTCTTTAGGCAATGTGTCATTGATTCCTTTGATGACATCTCCTAGAAAACTATTTGAAGTACCTTTAGAAAGGTGGGAAAAAAACAATTCGATAATGTATGATTTTTGATTGACCAAACTTTTCGCATTGACATTTGGTATGTAATTTAATGTGTCTGCGATCTCACTGATCTTCTTTTTAGTCGCTGGTTTGATTAATGGACTATCATTTAGCGCGCGGGAAACCGTCGTATGAGAAACACCGGCGATCTTAGCTATATCTTTGATTGTAACCATGAAAATGCTTCCACCTTTCGTTTGTTTTAGCATATAACTTTCTAGATAAAAAGTCAATATACCAATCATGCACACGTGAAAAAATAAAATATACCATAGGCATAATTTTTATTTTATGATAGTATAAATGTAGGATAAAAAGAGATAGAGGAGGGTCTTATGAGATTTGTTACTAGGCTCAAGAAAGAGAGCACATTATTCAAGCAAATGTTTATTTCAGTTTTCTTGATTGGAAGCGTTTTAATCATAGGGTTTGGCAGCGTTATTTATCATCGTACATATACAAATATCCAACAAACATTTTTGCAAAAGCATCGTGAGGCTGTCAATCAGGTCAAATTCAATTTAGAACATAAGATTCAAATGGTGGAATATGCTTTCTCGACGTATAGCAATACACAAAATTTTAAACAGAATCTTCAAGCAAATTACACGGATATGCAATATAGGGATGTGCAAAATATCAATTCACAGTTGGCCTATATCAGTATTATGGGGATTGAAGATGCCAGTTATCAACTAATCAACGTGGATAAAGGTTGGAAAATCGACCAAGGATCATTAAAGCAGTTATCAAATGAAGATGTGTTGATGTATCAAGCAATGGGTAACCAAGATCGCTACATAGATTGGCAGTCAGGTGATGGACATTTAAGAATGATCATGACATTGCCGGTGTTTAGTCAGAATACAAATGCATTAGGGATTGCTGAAATCAATCATCAAGCAATCACCCAACTAGTGGCGCATCAGTCAGACTCCTTTTTGAATATCGTAAATACAGAAGGAACAGTCCTCTACAGCGATGGGGAAACGATGGATGAGCAGCTTATCAGTAAAATCATTGGTGATTATGACGCTGGCGGTGTCATCAAGGGCAGTGATCAGCAATCCTATGTGTATACGCAATCTGAATACAATAATTGGGCTTATGTGATGCGCTTAGCCCCGCAAGAAGTTTCAACTGCAATGGGTTCCTTTCGGACGAGCTTGATTGGCATCGGTGGTATGCTGATTGTTTTACTTGCGTTCTTGGCTTATCGTATCGCTAGAATTGCTATGTCTCCAATCAATCGCATCAGCGAGGTGCTAAAACCTAAAAAGCAAGGCGAGAAAGTTGAAGTCAATCAGGTGATCTCAGAGATCAATCAGATTCTGAGCCACAACCAAATCCTTTCAGGAGAAATGGATCGCCAGAAACCGGAATTGGCTTCCTTGTTTTTGTTGAATCTTTTTAGAGGATGTATTGCAGAAAAAGATATTCCATCGAAATTGCAACAATTTGGCTATCACGTTTCTCCTCAAGATCATTTTCGCGTCATGTTGATTCAGATCGATGATCTATGCGGCAGAGATCCAATCAATGGAGATGTCTTTTTATTGGCAATTCAAAATTTGGTTGCTGAAATCATTCCAGACGACTTACGGATGCAACCAATCATATTTAGACAGGAAACCCAAGGCACATTATTGACATTCTCAAGCGAAATCAAACAAAGTGATATTTTTGCGTATTGTCAGATGATCAGAAAAGCAGCCAAAGATTATTTGAAAATCAAGATCAGTATTGGCATTTCTGACGATTATCAATCACTGCATTTGACCAAAGAAGCAGTCAAAAATGCGGAAGAGTCATTACGTTATCGATTGAATTTAGGTAAAGAGGTCATAATCTTTTTCGATGATATTGCGACTCGTTTTGATAAATCAGCTGTGATCCAGTATCCAACCGAGACTGAAAGTACCTTTTTAGACGCGATGCGTAGTGGTGACCTTCCAATGATCAAGGAAAGTTATACGCAAGTTGTAACGCAAATTCTTCAAGACAATACGAATCCAATGACGATTGAAAGTGCTTACTTTCAATTGATCAATAATATTATTCGCTTAGGCCAATTATTAGGTGCAGATTACACGAGTCTGCAAAAGAGTCGAAAAGTATATCAGCAGGTATTGAATCAAAACCACTTATTTAAAATCGAACAAAGTATTTACGATGAATTGGTCATACCGATCGTTGAAACGATTCAGATCAAGAACGATCATGAAATCCGTTCGCTATCAAATAAAATAGTCTTATTGATCCATCAGCAATATGATCAAGACTTATCATTGGATCGAGTAGCAGAGCAGTTGCATTACAATGCCAACTATCTAAGCAATGTCTTCAAAAAAGAAATGACAGTTACTTTTGCGGATTATCTCCAAAATTACCGATTGAAGATTGCCAAAAAGTGGCTGGAAGAAACAGAATTGACCATCAAAGAGATTGCCGCTCGTCTGAAATATACCAATTCACAGAATTTTATTCGTTTTTTCAAGAAGAAAGAACAAGTCACACCTGGTGAATACCGCAAGAAATTTAGTTGAATACAAAAAACCTTTCCAGTAACGGAAAGGTTTCTTTGTGTTTATCCTTTAACAGAACCAACCATCGCACCTTTGACAAAGTATTTTTGAACAAAGGGATAGGCAATCAACATCGGCAAGGTCGCGACCATGATCACGGCCATTTTGACAGATTGTGCAGGCGGTACAACATCTACGCTGGTAGCATCAGCATTCATACCGCTTGAAACGATCACGATTTGTCGCAACAATACTTGGATAGGCCATTTGGCAGAGTCATTGATATAAAGGATCGCTGATTGATACGTATTCCAATAACTGACTGCATAGAAGAGGGAAATCGTTGCAATCGATGGTAGAGATAGCGGTAAGATGATCCGAAAGAAGACGCCCCAATCAGAACAACCGTCCATTTTAGCAGATTCTTCCAAACTATCGGGAATACCTTGGAAAAAGTTACGCATGATAATCATATTGTAGGCACTGACAGCGCTTGGCAATATCAATGACCAAATCGAATCGATCAAGCCAAGGCTTTGCACAAGAATGAAGGTTGGAATCATACCGCCACTGAATAACATGGTGAAAACGACAATAAAATTAAAGATTCCTCTTCCATGGAGATATTTACGAGATAAGGCGTAGGCCATAAATGCTGTAAGGACCATAGATAGGAACGTACCTGTGATCGTGACGATCAGAGATACGCCGATACTTTGAAAGATGGTCGGTGTAGAAAGGATATAGCGGTAAGCATTCAAAGTAAATTCTCTGGGTATAATAATGAAGGTTCTAGTCGCGATCTCTGCTGGTGTGGCAAAAGAGCTTCCTAAAATATTCAAGAATGGAATCAGACACATCAAAGTAAATAACAATAGAAAGCCGATAATAAATCCTTGTACGATTCGATCACTGTTGGAACGATGTTTCTTTTTCTTCGTTTGCTGCATAGTTTTTTTCCTCCGTCTCTTGTGAGATTAATAGTAATTAAACCGTATCATGAGGGATAAAAAACGTATATAATCACTTTTACATGTAAGCGTTTTTCCTCCTTTAGGCATAATCATGTGCCTATTTTCACAAGTGGAGAAATGATTATATACGAAATAACGCTTTCAAGTTACCATGTAAACATCAAACAAACCAAATGTAAATCGGAGGAATAGCTATGGAAACAAAAATAGACACCGCTTTCTCACCACCGACAGAGAAAGAATTAAAAGTTCGAATGAAAAAGAAAAAATGGGCACAAATCAAAAAAAATAAAGCACTCTATCTCATGTTATTTCCTGGAATATTATACTTCATTGTATTTAAGTATATTCCAATGGGTGGGTTAGTCATTGCTTTTCAAGACTATCAACCTTTTTTAGGTATTTTAGATAGCCCAATGGTTGGTATGACCCATTTTATACGCTTGTTCACAGAAGATACCTTTGTCATGTTGATGCGCAATACATTGATCATGTTTTTCTTGAACATCACTATTTCATTTCCTTTTCCAATCTTATTGGCATTGCTATTGAATGAAGTGAATAACCGTCGTTTAAAGAAAAGTATCCAAACAATCATCTATTTGCCGCATTTCATGTCTTGGGTGATCGTTGTATCTATTTTTTATGTGTTGTTAACGACTGAAGGTGGCGTGATCAACAATATTATAGAAAGCTTTGGCGGTGAACGAATTGCTTTCCTAACCAGCAAGGCGTGGCTGCGGCCGATGTATATTTTCCAAGATCTTTGGAAAGGTGCCGGTTGGGGAACGATCGTTTATCTCGCAGCAATCACCAATGTCGACGAGCAATTATATGAAGCTGCTGATATGGATGGTGCGGGTAAACTACGTAAAATGTGGCATATCACTTTGCCGTGCATTCGTCCAACGATCGTAACACTCTTGATATTAAAGATCGGCTCAATTTTAGATATGGGCTTTGAGCATATGTTCTTATTGATGAACTCTATGAACCGTGAAGTTGCGCAAATATTTGATACCTTTGTGTTTACAGCAGGTATCCAAAATGGGCAGCTAAGCTATTCAACTGCAGTAGGGTTATTCAAAGGACTTGTCGGTTTGATTTTGGTGATCTTTGCCAATCGCTTGGCCAAAAAAATCGGTGAGGATGGAATCTATTAAGAAAGAGGTGCTGGCGTGAATCTTGACAAAATTTTACGTGTCAATGATATCTTGCTTTCTATCTATAAAGTGGTCTTGCTGCAATTGTTGTGGTTGTGTGTGACCTTACTGGGTGGCGTCGTATTTGGAATTGGCCCAGCTACTTATGCATTGATGAAAACTTATGATCGCTGGTTGCGTTTGAAGGAACATCCACCATTGATTCGGGCATTCTTTCGATATAGCAAAGAACGTTTTCGTCAGTCGGTTTTGATCAGTTGGTTGATTGGGATTCTGACGGGCATTGTCGTTACCAATTTATTTGCTGCTGGATCTTGGTACATTCAAATCGCCAATTTGCTGTTTCTGATTGCTTTGCTGTTTATGTTTACAAATGTGTACAGCGTGATGGCTGCGGTCAATTATCCTACATTGAAGGATATTTTAAAAGGTAGTTTGTTACTAGGATTTGGGTATTTGCATTATTCGATCATCACCTGGACGATTTTGATCGTAGGGTATTTGCTCATAGCAACTTACTTGCCCATTGTTATTTTGGTTGCGGGTGTCAGTATGATCGGCTTAGTTATCGCCATTTCGGCGCAAAAAATTTTCCATGATATCCATGTCAAGGAAGCGCACGCTGCAGATACGATTATCAGATAAAAAGAAAGGAACAAAAAACGTTTATGACAAATTATGCGCAAATCGCGTTAGATACATTATTTCAACGCTACGATTTATTACCAAAAGAAAAAAGATACCATGGCAAATGGTCTTATGATATCGGGGTGGTTTTACTAGGAGTCAAAGAAGCGTATCACCAAACCAATGAAAAAAAGTATCTTGACTACATCAAAGAGACAATGGATTTTTATATTCAATCAGATGGCACGATTCGTGGATACTCCTTTGATGCCATGAATATTGATTATATCAATAACGGAAAACTCCTGTTTCTTCTATATAAAGAAACGAAAGAAAACAAATATAAATTGGCATTGGATCTTTTATATCAGCAACTGCAAGAAATGCCCCGCACCAAAGAGGGGAGTTTTTGGCACAAAAAAATCTATCCCAACCAAGTCTGGTTAGATGGGTTATACATGGGTGCTCCTTTTTTAGCTGAATATGCATGCACCTTTGATAAACCAGCTGACTTGGCGGATGTGATCCAACAATTTACCCATTGTTACCAGCAAACAGTCGATCCTACAACAGGTCTACTTTACCATGCGTGGGATGAAGCGAAAATTCAGCCATGGGCAAACCCTGAAACTGGGTGTTCAGCCCATTTTTGGGGGCGATCGATTGGCTGGTTCATGATGGCATTGGTCGATACCATGGCTTTATTGCCAGCAGATGTGCCAAAAGAAGCACTAGTAGAAATGTTTGAAAAAACACTACAAGCACTAGCAAAAGTGCGCGCGACTGAAAATGTGTGGTATCAAGTATTAGACAAAGGTGATAAGAAAGGGAATTATCTTGAAGCTTCAGCTTCTTCCATGATCTGTTATGCAATGGCTAAAGCGATTCAATTAGGTGTGATTTCTGAAAAATGGCAATCTTTTGCTGCTGAAACCTACCAAGGTATTATTGAAGAGTTTGTCTTTATCACGAATGAAGGCTGGCTCAACTTGATCAGAAATTGCGAAGTAGCAGGACTAGGCGGTCCCGATAAACGAGACGGCTCATTTGTCTACTATATTAGTGAGCCAATCATTACCAATGATTTCAAAGGATACGGCGCCTTTTTACAAGCAAGTTTATTGTTGCAGCCGTTATCAAAGGAAGGATAAAAAATGGACATTCAATTACAAGCAAGTCAATTAACTACAACCAATGGACAAATGACAGCAGCGATCCAAAGCCACATCGATCAACTGTTTGAACAAGGCGGGGGACGTCTGACATTTACTGCTGGCACTTATCAGACAGGTGCTTTATTTTTAAAAAGCAATATTGAGCTGCATCTACTCAGCGGTGCACAGCTGATTTTCTCAGATGATCCCAAAGATTATCCTGTTGTGACTTCACGTTGGGAAGGGGTCAAGCGTGAAGTCTACGCTTCATGTATCTATGCTGAAAATGCTGAGAATATTGCCGTTACGGGATATGGAACAATCGATGGCCAAGGACAGAAATGGTGGAAAACTTTCCGCCAAGATCCTGATCAACTCGCGTATCCACGGCCAAAGTTGATCAGTTTCGATAACTGTCGACGTATCAATCTGAAAGATTTGCATGTAATCAACTCACCTAGTTGGACGATCAATCCGATTCTTTGCGAAGACATCACCATCGATAACCTGCGGATCAAAAATCCTGCTGACTCACCGAATACGGATGGTATTGATCCAGAATCATGTAAAAATGTTCGTATCATGAACTGTCATATTGATGTTGGTGATGATTGTATTGCCATCAAATCTGGGACCGAAGATACAGCTGAACGAATAGCGTGCGAGAATATCACCATCAGCAACTGTCAAATGCTTCATGGCCATGGCGGTGTTGTTCTTGGCAGTGAAATGAGTGGGGACATTCGCAATGTGACGATCAGCAATTGTATCTTCCAAGAAACAGACCGAGGTATTCGATTGAAATCTCGGCGTGGACGTGGGGGGATCATTGAAGATATTCGTGTCAGTAACTTGGTGATGGATCAGGTGATATGTCCGTTTACCTTGAATTTATATTACTTCTGTGGACCAAGGGGCAAAGAAAAATATGTCTGGGATAAAGAACCATACCCAATTACGAAAGAAACCCCTCATTTTAGAAGGATTCATTTTGCTGATATTACCGCGCGTAATGTCCACGCGGCAGCTGGGTTTATCTATGGATTGGCTGAACAATCGATTTCAGAAGTCACCTTTCATGATATTTCGATTTCGATGGCCGAGAACCCAACTCCTGGGAAACCAGCAATGATGACTGGTATTGAAGATATGACCAATGAAGGATTTTATCTAGGATTTGCTCAGAATATTCAATTCGATCGTGTAGATCTGCAAGGGGTGAAACAAGCCTTTCACATGGAGCATGCAAAAGACATCGCGATCAGTCGTTCTTATGCAAATGGACGATTGATCAATATAGAAGGTGCGGCAGAGGATGAAACAAAGGATCAGTGACTGCTTAGGTCCAGAGATGAAAGTGATGCCTGAAGTGATGCGTCAAAGCATCACGACCAATGAATATTATACGTTAGAACATCTACTTTTAAGACTCAATCAAGAAGAGCTGGTACCAGCGTATTTCGCTTATCCGCATCGATCGCAACCAGTACCTTGTGTACTATACAATCATTCTCATGGCGGCAATTTTGTTAATGGCAAAACAGAGTTGCTGAATGGTGCTGACTATTTACAAACACCAAGTTTTTTAGACACACTGATTGCAGATGGTTATGCTGTGGGCTGCATCGATATGTGGGGGTTCGGTGAACGGGCTCAAGGAGAGAGCCAGCTGTTCAAGCGATTTCTTCTGCAAGGCAAAAGCTTGTGGGGGCAACGTATCTATGACAATCAGCAGTTCTTGACGTATTTGCTTTCTCGCAAAGAAATCGACCATCATGCAGTTGCGACTATCGGCATGTCGATGGGGGGGCTGATGAGTTGGTGGCTGGCTGCTCTGGATACACGAATCAAAGTTGTAGTGGATATAGCCGCACAAGTCGACTACGAAGCACTGATTGACGCCGGCCGCTTAGATAAACATGGTTATTATTATTACTTGCCTAATTTTTTGACTGATTGGTCGACTGGAGACATCCAACAATTGATTGCGCCAAGACCGAGATTAAGTTTAGTCGGTACAGTAGATGCGGGTTGTCCAATAGGTGGTGTCGAAAAGCTCGATCGCCATCTGACAAAGATCTATACCCATATGGGACAACCGGATCATTGGCAATCGCTGCGCGTAGCAGGAGGCCATGAAGAAACAAAGGAGATGAGACGTTTGTGGCGCAGGTTTTTGAAAAACCAGCTAGGGAAATGACATGTACTGTTGGGAAAGATCCATTGACGCATGACTTCATTACAATACAATCAGCTGTTGATTATGCCGCAGAGATGAATTTGAGCTGTACCATGTATGTGTCTGCCGACACTTATCGAGAAAACGTCAAAGTTTATCATGATCACTTAACTATTATTTGCGAGACAGATACTGTTTTACAGTCTGATTTGGCTGCCAATCAATTGCTAGATGGTATGCCAAGAGGCACATTTCAAACCGCCACTTTATTCATCAATGGCAGCGACATTGTGATTGAAGGATTAACCATCGAAAATACCGCCGGACCAGGAAACCAAGTGGGTCAAGCCGTAGCAGTCTATTTGGAAGGCACCGATATTTACTTTGTAGATTGTCGATTGACTGCCTATCAAGATACCCTTTGTTTGGGCCCGTTGCCGCAATATACCAAAGAAGGAACACCGATGATCAGTCCTTGGTGTCAAAAAATCTATCTGCAACAAAGGCGCTATTTTAAGGCGTGTGAAATCAGTGGTACCGTTGATTTTATTTTTGGCGGAGGTGACGCTCATTTTGATTCCTGTCATCTCCATTGCAAAAATACTGAGCAAAACAATTACATTACCGCCGCTGCTACATCACCGGAAGCAAAAGGATTTATTTTTGAACATTGTCGAGTGACTGGTGAAAAAAATTATTCACTGGGCAGGCCTTGGCGGGTACCAGCTAAAGTGTGTTTTTTCGATTGTCATTTCGATGATGCACTTGATGTGGCTGGCTGGTCCGATTGGGGGAAAACCCGCCAAAGGGAGCAAGTATGTTTTGCTGAACATGTTTGTACGTATACCAAACAGCAGCAGCGGGCGTCTTGGATCGATATGAAAGGAATGAAAGTACAATGAAACAAAGTATAGAACAATGGCTAGGTTGGATTGGCGTCGGACTGTCAGTGGTGTTCTTAGGCGGCTTTACTTTAGTGGTGAATCAAATGACAATCGACCAATTTAGTGAACTGTTCACGGAAATCTTTCCCTCGGTATTCAGCAAAATGACAGACGAAGATGCCTTCATGCAATTTAAGACCTTAGGCGCTTGGTTTGGGTTCACGCTGCTATTGCTGATCGTCTTGATCGTGGTGGCTAATTTCTTGCTTACCTATCGCAATTATCGGAAAACTGCAGCAGGCGTGTTTGTTCTTGCAGGTATGGCTTGTTTGATCGGCACACAATATTTGGGATTCCCCATTGCTTTCTTATTCTTTGCGGCAGCAGCTTTATGTGTGATCCGCAAACCTAAGCCACGTCATATTATTCAGAAAAAGGAGTGTCTAAACTGATGGGCATGATCGAAAATCCAATTTTACCAGGTTTCAACCCTGATCCGAATATCCTGCGTGTCGGTTCGGATTATTATATCGCTGTTTCTTCTTTTGAATGGCTGCCAGGAATTCGAATATACCACTCTAATGATTTGGCAAATTGGCAGCACCTGACTGATATTCTTCATGACCAGATCGATCTAAGAGGGAATCCAGCAGATTGCAGTATTTGGGCGCCACAAATCAGTTATGATAACGGTACGTTCTATTGTGTATTTACAAATGTACACAATACGACCCGTCCTTTTAAAGATTGTCGTAATTATTTGATGACAGCACCAAGTATCACAGGTCCCTGGAGCAAACCAAAATACCTGAATAGCAGCGGCTTTGATCCTTCACTGTTCCATGATCAAGATGGACGCAAATGGCTGTTGAATGCATTATGGGATTACCGAAAAGCAACACCGAATAAATCAGTGGGTATCGTGATGCAAGAGTATAAGGAAAATGAAGGACTGATTGGTCCCATCACCCAGATTTTCACAGGGACTGAATTGGCCAAAACAGAAGCGCCGCATCTTTATCGCCATCAAGACTACTATTATCTGTTAACCGCAGAAGGCGGTACTGGCACTGGACATTCAGTCACAGTTTGTCGAAGTAAAGGAATCACCGGACCTTATGAAGTCGATCCGAACTATCCAATGATGACAGCCAATGGTCGTTCAGATTCTCCTTTCCAATGTACTGGGCATGGGAGTCTGGTTCAAACCGAGGATAACAGATGGATCATGAGTTATCTCATGACCCGTCCTGTTAAAGGGGCAGCTATTTTGGGTCGTGAGACGGCTTTGCAAGAAGTTGTTTGGGATGATGCAGGGTGGTTGCGTCTGAAAAACGGCGATACCATAGCGGATCGGTGGTTGAAACTACCTGTTGCAAATAACACGGTCAAAGAAGCCACACAGTTTATTGATTCTTTCGATCAAAAACTGGACCCAGAATGGAATGGCCGCCGACTTGTTCCTAACGAGCAGTGGTGTTGTTTAAGCACACGACCAGGTTATTTAAGGTTGATTGCTGGCGAGTCTTTGCAATCAAATTTTGACAATCATCTATTAGCTATACGTCAAAAAGATTTCTATCTCGAGGCTGAGACTTTAATGGAATATACACCAAGTCATTTTAATCAGATGGCCGGTTTGGTTTTATTTTTAAATGAACAAAATTACTTGTATCTGTTTGTGACCCATGATGAAAACAAAGGCATTGTTTTACGGATGATGAAGTGTGATACAGGACAATTTACACTTCTTGATGTGTGTGCTGAATTAAAAGATCAACCCATTCACTTGAAAGTGGCGGTTGCTGCTGATCAAGCACAGTTTTCATGGCGTCAAGAGGAAGAATGGCAAGTGTTGAGCACACAGCCGATACTCTTTCTCTCAGGTGGGTTTACAGGCAACTTCATTGGGATTTGTGCCCAAGATTTGAATCAATTTGCAGGCAGTTATGCTGATTTTGCTTATTTTAGGTATCAAACGGAAAGTCAATCGATTGACGATTCCATGAATATAAAGAGAGAAGGTTAAAGAATGAAGAAGAAACAAATAGCAGGGGTATTATTTGCAGCAGGATTATTGATGGCAGGTTGTGGCAGTGGCAGCAGCAGCAGTAGTAACAATGATGGCACTGCAGAGGCAGAAGAAAAAACGAGTGTCTCTTGGATGGCGATGCTGCATACGGCGGCCCCACCGTCTGGAGAAGTGACCCAAAAATTAGAAGAGTACACAGGTGTCGATATTGATTTCACATGGGTACCTGATGCTTCGAAAACAGAACGTTTGAATGCAGCACTGGCTTCCAAATCATTAGCAGATATTGTCAGTTTAGCTGAAATCACGAATACAACTGTCCGCAGTTCATTGGCTTCAGGTATGTTCTGGGATGTTGAGCCTTACCTAAAAGATTATCCAAATTTGGCAAACATTTCAGAAGACCGCTTAGAATCGTCTCGTATTGATGGGAAAATTTATGGCGTGCCTTATCAAAAACCAATTGCCAGATATGGTGTCTTGGTACGTAAAGACTGGTTAGACAATTTGGGGTTAGAAGTCCCTTCAACCTTGGAAGAACTTGAAAAAGTGGCACAGGCATTCACTGAGAATGATCCTGATGGCAATGGTGTTGATGACACTGTTGGTTTTGTTGAACGAGATGAATCTTTCAATGTCGGTTTCCGTTCATTGTCAGGCTATTTTGGGGCAGACAACTGGTTCACGATCACAGATGACAATGAAGTCATGCCATCTTTTATGCAACCTGAGTATAAAGAAGCGATGGAATGGTTCCGTAATATCTATGCCAATGGCTGGATGAACTCAGACTTTGCGGTTATGGCCAAGAACGATCAAAAGAACTATATCGTTCAAGGAAAAGGCGGAATTGTTTTAAGCGGCTTACAAGAAGTACGGAATTATGTCGATGAAGCAGCAGGGACGGCTGAAGAACATATGGAATGGGCATTGATCAACGATATCACATATGGCGATGTAGAACGTCGGATTCTTTCTGATACCAATGGCGGTATGGGCGGCTGGCTAGCGATTCCAAAAGATAATGTTAAAACTGAAGATGAGCTGAAGGTAGTCTTACAATTTATCAATGACTTAATGGATGAAGAACCATTTACATTGATGACTCAAGGTATCGAAGGTGAGCATTATGAAATCGACGACGACGGAGTGTATGTTCGTTTAGATGATACGAAATGGCAGCAAGAAGTACAACCATTTTCTTCTTCACGACCATCTGAATTGGTCACAGTTTTCCCATCAAGCAATCCTTATGTCAATTTAGCCAACGAAAAAATTGCTGAAAATGAAGCGTTCGCAGTGATCAATCCAGCACAAGCCTTGACATCAGAAACCTATGATAAATCATGGTCTAGTTTGATCGAGGGTGTGGCAGATGCGTATTACCAATACATGACTGGGGAAATCGAAATCGATGGTTTTGATGCTGCAGTTGAAACATTCCGCAAAAACGGTGGCGACCAAATCATTGAAGAGTACACTGCAGATTACCAATCCCAACAATAAAAAAGAGAATCGTTGATCGACAACGAAAGTGATGTGTATGAAATCGGGCCAAATGGGAGATCAATCACCATTTGGCCTTTTTTTGTCCAGCCAGTCGACAATATACCAAATAAAAAAGGAGAATTTTTATGTTTCAGTATACAGTTCGCGGACACGATATGAAAGACTGCCCGACGCCAAAAGAACTAGCTAACAAAATTGCTGGTTACCAACTCAACAATGTACAATTTGCACTGAATAAATCTTTCCCTGATATTGGAGATTTAACCTCATTAAATCCTGGTATGGGCACTTTTTTCAGAGAAACATTTGCTGCTGAAAGTGTCCAGATCGCTTTACTTAGCTGTTACAGCAATCTGATTCATCCAGATCCAGTGAAACGTCATGAAATACTGACACGTTTTGAAAGATATTTAGCCCATGCCAAATATTTCGGCGCGTCAATGGTCGCAACAGAAACCGGCTCTGTTTTGCCCCAAATGGGCTATTCAGAAGATAATTTCAGTGATCGTGTTTTTGATGACTTGGTAGATGTGATCCGACAGTTGGTTGCCTATGCCGAAAAACATCAAATCATGTTAGGCATCGAAGCAGGGCTGAATCATCCTTTATACTCCCTTGATCGGATCGAAGCGCTCTTGCAACGGGTGCCTTCAGAATTTTTGGGCATCATTCTTGATCCCACCAATCTGATCACAGTTGATGACTATCAAAAGCAAGTCGCACTGACGGAAGAGGCCTTCGCAAGGTTTGGTCAGTCGATCGTTTGTTTGCACTTAAAGGACTATCAAATCAGTGACGGTAAAATACAAGTAGTCCCTTTAGGGGAGGGCTGTATAGATTACCGATCGATATTGCGCATCACGGCTCGTCACAAGCCTTATTGTTACGTTGTATTGGAAGGAACCACAGATACAGCTTTACCCCATGCGCTTGAATTGCTGCACGCGGGAAGCTACCATTAGAAATTCCTCTTAGTGAATCAGTTTAGGGAACCGGCTGAACAACAACTGAGCATTTTTGTTTACTTACTTTAAGTTAGTGTTATGATATAAGTAACAACTCATGATGAATGAAATGAAAAGAGGAGATTTTTATGACATCAATTACGCCGGCCTTTCAAATGACTGAGACGACCCATATGGGGAAAGTGGCTTTGAAAGTGGCCAATCTCGAAAAAATGCGTGATTTCTATGTAGATACAATTGGTTTATCGATTCTTGAGCAGACCGAAAATACAATTGCATTAGGGACGCAAGCCCATGTGTTATTAGAATTGCAAAAAATTACGCACCCATTGCCTTTAACAAGAAAAACCGGGTTATTCCATGTGGCTTTTTTGCTGCCTAGTCGAAAAGACTTAGGCAATTCATTGCTTCACTATATCGAAACCAAAGCACCGTTAGACGGTGCGAGCGATCATGGCTATAGTGAAGCACTTTATTTAACTGATCCAGAAGGAAATGGTATCGAAGTGTATCGCGATAAACCGCGAACAGAATGGGATATTCGCGCTGATGGAGAGATTGTTGGTATCACGATCGAGATGGATGCACAAGGCGTTGTGGATGCTGCAGACCGTCAACGTTCACAATTTCCAGAAGGAACAACTATAGGTCATGTCCATCTGAAAGTAGCTGATTTGCAAAAAACGGAAGACTTTTATACTCAAGTATTAGGTCTGAATCTAACAAGTAATTTCGGCGCACAAGCAAAATTCTTTGCTGCGGGCGACTACCACCATCACCTTGGGTCAAATATTTGGCTGGGGCAACACACGCCGCCAATGGAAGAAAATGATCTTGGATTGGCTTATTATAGTTTTGTGGTTTTAGATGAAGCGGCGTTGTCAGAACTTAAAGCGCACCTGACAAGTTTATCTGTTTCATTCAAAACAGAAGCAGCGCAAACAATCAGTCTATATGATCCGAACGGTATTTTGATCAAAATCGTTGCAGAAAAATAATCTGGAGAATTCAGCCTAAAGGATGAGGCGTTAATGATTTCAACATGAGAGAATGAAACAAAGAATGTAAAGGGGTTTCAACATGGCACGCAAAATGCAAAAGCTTCACTTATTTTTTCTGACCTTATCGGGTCTTTATTTGCTCCTAAAAGGAAGCCAACTATTTATGTTGGGTGTGTCCTCCTTGATATTGATTGCCTATGTAGCTTTTGCTGGGATCATTTTAGTGGGGTTATATGGTTTTATCGTCTTGTTTAGAACAAGATGTAAGAAAGTATCTTGTGATCAGTGAATGACTGAGCGCTAGTAAGTTTCATAGTCTAAAGGAATGATGAATCAATAAAATGATTCATCATTCCTTTTTTTCATAAGAGTACATGTATAATCAACTAAAAAATTTTTCTGTTTTTCAATGGCTGGTTGTTTTACTCAACGTATTTTTTAAAACTCCTAAGCATTTTAATCCAATGAGAAATCGCCATATAGGTTTCTCTCCAACTAAATAAGCTGTATGGGTATCGTTTAAATCAATAATATTGAAACATCATGTGAAAGTTTTTTCTAAATACACAAAATCCATTCCTGGCGTACCGGAATGTTCATATCCTGTAATCTTATAACCACAAGAGATATAAAAGTGTACGAGTTTTTCTTCCTGTTTGATGGTACTTAAAATAGCTTTTTTTGCAGAAAATAGCCTTTCTGCTTCAAGCATGGTTTCCTTTCCATACCCCTTGCCTTGATAGGAAGGGAGAATGGCGATTGGAGAGATTCTGATGACGTTCGTTTCTTTATTTGTCGCTATTTTTATAAATCCAATCAATTGTTTTTTTCTTTGGAGCAAGAAGAAATGGTTATCAGGATGATTATATTTTCTTTTTAGTCGAACAAATGATTCTTTATAAGGAGACGTTCCTTCATCATGATAGGTTTCATACAATGAATGGAAGGCTGCTTTTTGTAGAATATAGATTTTTGACAAGTCACTTACCTTTGCTGCAATCAGAGATATTGTCATCTGTAAGCTCCTTTCAATAAAAGTCAAAATCGACCAATTGACCAATAAAAATGATATGTTTGTTGCATCGTGTTGCGCTTTGCTAAATACAATGATTTATCTAGTTAAAGTAAATGATTAATAAGGTTTAATGTTTCTAAAAAGTGTAAAACTAAATATTGTCTCTTTTCATATAAATTATATACTATCTAGAATAACATAAGCAGACAGACAAATAATTCAGCAAAGTAAGCTAGACATCCGAAGGGATTTTCTAATGTAAAAAAGCAGACTACATTTAGTAATCTGCCCCATGTAAATCATATGCAGACGATGGGATTTGAACCCACACGAGCTAAGCTCACACGCCCCTCAAGCGTGCGTGTCTGCCGTTCCACCACATCTGCTTTATCATACCTGTTCAAACATGTCATTCAAACATCTAAAAAATATCTTACCCGATTTTCCACAGGTTTGTCAATCGATTTTAAAAATATTGCAATACGGTTTTTATCCATTTTCAGTTGGCTTTTCTCTTTAAGAAACGGTATGCTGATAGCATAAGGAACGATGTTAAGGGGGAGCTTATGCACTATTTTTATAACTTGTTGATCAAGTCGTTTAGACAGCGTTTATTTTATGTTTTTCTTATAGGGGCTTTTTGTGTAGGCATTGGGTTTTCACTCTATTTGAAATTAATGGATCCCATTCAGCTTTCGGCTGCGACAACCGCAGAACAGGCGCAGGCCTCTCGGTTAGTCAACCAGTATCAAAATGGGGAAAATGGAACGGAAGAGGAACAAACCATGTATGATTTGGTTTTGAAGAACTATAACCTCACTACCAGGCAATCTTCGAACTTGATTATGGAGATGTATCCCCGTTTCAATGAAACGAGTATTGAAATTGCTGATGTACAGCTGGAATTATGGGAATCGTCGTTAGAAAAGGATGATTTCTTGCAACCTATTTGGTTGTTAAAACAAGATAAAATCTTTTATCAAGCGTTGATCCAACAAGAAAAAACACCAGTTTTATCAGCCGATAATGCGCAGACAGCATTGTTGTTGGCGATTTTTTTGTTGATGAATGTGGGCTTTGTTTTTTTTGGCGTTTATGGCCAGTGACAATTTATTAGAAGAAAGAGAACATTTTACATTGATTCGGTCGTATCCACAAATTTTTCCAATCAGGATGGCAAGTAAAATCGTGGTCAAAACTGTGACGAATTTGGCATTTTTACTGTCCTTCTTATTGGGCGTTGTCTTGAGTATGTGCTTGATCGGTTCTAGTGGAGATTGGTTGTATCCTGTTAGTTTATACCTCCAGAGTGACTGGCAGGCGGTGCCTTTTGTGGCGTTTTTATTCTATAGTTTTATTTCCTTCCTCTTGATGATCTTGATGACGGAAATATTGGGATACCTGGTGAATATTATGATCGCCAACCGTTACGTTTCTTTTTTATTTTATTGTTACTCTATGGCATAAGTTATCTGGCTCTTGTGCAAAATACAGCTTTTGCGCCCTTGGCGGTGTTACGGACCGAACAGTTTTACACTGGCGCCTTTGCATGGCGATCTGCTAGTCAATTGGGGGTTTACGATAGTTGGGGAATCACAGGCTTGTTGATAGTCTGCGGTTTGGTTCTGATTATGATTGCGGATAAAAAGCAATGGATCATGCGAGGTGGACGATGAATAAAGCGTATTTTTTATTTGAATTGCGTCAGTTGTTTCGTAGTAAGAAAACAATTGGACTTTTTTGTTTGTTGATTGTCTATGCAGGCGTCTATTGTTTGCAACAACGTGACTATCGACCAATCGAGCGAGTGGATCAAGCTGAAATGACGCAACGGTATCAAGTCCGGCAAGCGTTTCTAGAAGAACAGGCAGCACAGCCGTCTGATCACTGGTCGGCAGCGTTAGCGATTGCCGCCTTTACACCTTGGAATCAAGCAGAAAAAGCACGGCTTGACGCACTGGCCGAAGGGGATTGGCAAGCCTATGCTGAGGCGACGAGTCAATGGTATCAAGTGGCCTTGCAGTATACAGATGATCAAAACATTTTTTATACGCCGGAATATTATACCTATAAAAATTATTATGCTGCGTATGACGGTCGATTTGGTTACGCGTCTACGGCACGATTGATGGAAAGCTACAGTCAATTACCAAATACGCAATTGTCACAGGCTGTCATGGAACAAAAAACGGGCATACAAACTGTCTATCGCGCGATGCTGGATAGTTTGCCTATCGTACTTTTATCTGCCACTTTGTTTTTGGCACTCGATCATTTATTGAAGGAACGAAAGCACCGTACATTATTTTTGGCTTATCCGGTAGCACCTGAAGATATCTTGTGGGTAAAAACCGCAGCTGTGATGTTTTGTTCGACCTGTATGACTTTGATGACTATCGGGCTGATTTGGATAGGTACTGGGCTGCAATATGGATTTGGTTCTGGCTCGCTGCCGGTTGCGATTTTTTCATCAGCAGTTGATGCACGTTATCCAATCACATCGATGGAAGCATTTACCACACAATCAGTGGGTTTATTCTTGATCCAATGTATAGGAACAATTTTCTTGATACAACTGATCTATACCCGAAGTATCTTATTATTGAGCGTATTGTTTCGTTCAGAATACATGAATCTCTTGCTGATGGGTTTTTGTTTGATCACACCCTTTATTTTTCAACATCGTTGGTTTAGTGTTTTCTTAGATCGCACCAACACTATTTATCTTTATCAAGAAGTAGGGAAAATTCTTTCTGGATATAGTCGGTTTTATTTTGGCTCTAGCAGCTTTACCCTTTCAAAGGGGTTGTTGTGGTTTGGGGTCATCTGGTTGTTGATAGAGATTGGCTTGTTTTTCAAGGTGAAAAGCAAAACATTTCGATTTGTTTAGGAGGATGAAGAATGTTAGAACTGAAGAATGTGACGGTCCAATACGATCGTCCAGTACTGGATCATTTGTCTCTGGCCTTTGCACGAGGCGAGATTATCGGACTTGTAGCGCCAAATGGTACTGGAAAATCGACTTTGTTGAATGTTTTGATGCACTTTGTTCAACCAAGTGCTGGGGGCGTGTACCTTGATCAAGTACCATTGTATGAAACCAAGAAAGCAGAAGCCTATGCGCATCAGCAGATTTCTTTTTTTCCTGACCAAAATGATCTTTATGAAGATTTGAGCGGGTTGGATCATTTGAAGTTGTACCAGCGAATGTGGCAGTCGGAGGAAACGCTAGTGGAAGAGACGATCGATGCCCTGCGCATGGCAGATTATATCAAGCGACCAGTCCAATCTTACTCACTGGGTATGCGGCAACGTCTGTGTTTTGCGATGCAAATCGTGACAGATACACCCTATATGTTAATGGACGAAGTCATGAATGGTTTAGATCCAACCAACGTGGAATTGATTTCTGCTGTTTTAAGAAAACTGCGTGAGCAAAACAAGTGTATTCTGATTGCTTCTCATATTTTGACCAATCTTGATAGTTATGCCGATCGTGTTCTTTTTTTGAAGGAAGGCAAAATCATCCACGAATATTTGGGCAAAAAGTCACTGCAAGATGCGCCACTTTATCTAAAAGTAGATTCACCTGATTTTTTAGTGACATTTCCCGAATTGACCTCCGTGATGATCGATTTGCAGCAACGTATTTATTTGATCGAGTTGACGGATCCATCATGGGTACAGAAATTTTTGGCTGCTGGAATCATTGATTTTTCGGTGGGGCACATGGCGCTGCATGAATTGTATTTGATGTATTTTCCAGAAAAAGCTTAACGCATACATCCAGCATATGTTGCTTTCAAACGCAGCATGTGCTTTTTTGCGGGTATCATCTTAAGGTTTTTAAAAAAATTTCGCCAATGCGAAGACTTTTTGCTATAATAAATTCAATCTGAAAAGAGATCAACGACGAGTACCAATAACCAAACGTTGACCTACTGGTTAAAGGAGAAAACCATATGAAGAAATTTTCGAAATCGTCAAAACTTGAAGGGGTCAGTTATGATGTCCGTGGTCCTGTCTTAGAAGAAGCAGATCGGATGCAAGAAGAAGGCATTAGTATTTTGAAATTAAATACGGGAAATCCAGCCCCATTTGGGTTTGAAGCACCGAATGAAATCGTTCGAGATTTAATTATGAACGTTCGTGAATCTGAAGGGTATTCTGATTCCAAAGGTATTTTTTCAGCCCGAAAGGCAATAGAGCAATATTATCAACTACAACAATTTCCCAATGTGACCATCAATGATATCTATACGGGCAATGGTGTGTCTGAATTGATCACGATGTGTATGCAAGGTTTATGCAACAATGGTGATGAAATCTTGGTACCAATGCCTGACTACCCCTTGTGGACAGCCTCAATCTCATTGGCTGGGGGGAAACCAGTACACTATATTTGTGATGAAGCGGCTGAATGGAATCCTGATATTGCAGATATCCGTTCAAAAGTAACCAGCAAAACGAAAGCAATCGTGTTGATCAATCCAAATAATCCAACGGGGGCTGTTTATCCTAAAGAAATCTTACAACAGATCGTAGATGTTGCCCGAGAACATGATTTGATCATCTTTTCTGATGAAATCTATGATCGTTTGGTCATGGATGATTATGTTCATGTGCCAATCGCAACATTGGCTCCAGATCGTTTTGTGGTGACGTTAGGCGGTTTGTCTAAATCACATCGTGTGGCCGGTTTCCGTGTCGGTTGGATGGTCTTGAGTGGTGATAAAACAAATGTCAAAGATTACATCGAAGGCTTGAACATGTTGTCTTCCATGCGCTTGTGTTCAAATGTATTGTCACAGCAAATCGTGCAGACGGCTTTAGGCGGATATCAAAGTTCAGATGAATTGTTATTGCCTGGTGGTCGTATCTATGAGCAACGGGAATTCATCTACCAAGCATTGAATAATATCCCCGGTTTAACGGCAGTCAAACCGAAAGCAGCATTTTATATCTTTCCAAAGATCGATATCAAACGGTTTAACATTACCAATGATGAGCAATTCGTTTTGGACTTTTTGCATGAGCACCATATCCTCTTAGTCCATGGGGGCGGTTTTAATTGGCAGCAACCGGATCATTTCCGCATCGTGTATTTGCCAAATATGGATGATTTGAAAACAACTGCTGAAAAAATGACGCAATTTTTAGCTAGCTATCAACAAAAATAAAAAAAATCTGCTTTCTGGCATCAGTCAGAAAGCAGATTTTTTTTATTCAATTGTCTGTTGACAGTTCTTTTTGCTGATGATCATACGGTTGGTAAACTTCTCCAGCATTTCCGAGCTTGGTTCGTTGACTTGGACGAGGACGGAATTCTCATATTCTCTTTCAATGACCGCCTCATAAGTTTTACCTTCCCATGTAAAAAAGATCGTACTATCGATTGTCATTTCGCCCACCTCAGTTTTTAGAATTGTTGAAAAATAACAAGATATTGTTGAAATTGCTTTCCTTTTTGCCATTATGTGCTAAAATGAAGAAAATTAAAAATGCGAATTCGCATTTTTGCTTATAAAATCGTTTTTTTTAGGGACTGCCGGAGGAAAATTATGAAGAAAAAAAATGAATCTTTTGGTCAAATCATTCGTTCTATTCGTCAAAATCGTAAAATGACACAAAAAATGTTGGCCCAAGACATTTGTTCTCAAAGTGTCTTGAGTCGTATAGAGAATAATGAAGAATTACCTAATGTTTGGGTGATGTACCAAATCTGTCAGCGTCTAGGTGTGACTTTAGATCAAGTCATGATGCTTCACTCAGAAGAAATCAATCACTCCAACAAGCTATTCGCACAAATCGAATCTCACTTTGTTCATAAACAATTCAAAGAGCTACTTGAAAAGCTTCAGGACAAACAAATCAAACATTATTTATATTTAGATACCGATATGCAAATGTACTATTACTACTTAGGGAGTTGTGCTTATTTTATTGAGCAAGACTATGAGTCAGCACTTGAATCATTGAAGAAGGGCTTATCTTTTACGTATCAGCAAGATAAAACCAATGTTTCTGTTATGGAAATACGGATTCTTAGCTGCATGGGTCGTGTCTACAGTGATTTGCAACAACTGGCAGATGCTCGTTTTTATTTAGAAAAATCATACGATAGCATGCAAGCACTGCCTTCCGAACGTTTAACGACGGCATTGACCAAAGTCTACTACAACTATGCCGTTTTTTTGAAACAGCAAAATGAACTATGTCGTTCATTGAAAATCATAGAAGAGGGCATTGCTTTAGCAAGAGGAAAAAACAGTTTTTACTTTTTAGAAGAATTATTTGAAATCAAAGCACAAATTTTAATGATGATGAAAGAGGAGCAAGCAGCAAAAAAAAGTTTTCAGTTGTATCGGGCAGTGGTTGATATTCAGCAATCTGTTAAAATGGTGTAGACCTTTCTTGACTTATCCGTCAAATAAGAGTAATTTTAAAGGAGAAAGAAATAGAGGAGCGATCTAGATGAATCAATATATTTATGCGGATAAATTCTTTTTGAAATCGGCAGTACATGGACCCGGTTACCTTGAAGTGAAAGAGGGAAAGTTTGGTGACATTCTTGAAGAAGCACCAGCGAACGCAAATGTAGTCGATTATTCTGGCAAATGGATAGCACCTGGCTTAGTGGATACGCATATCCATGGATACATGAACCATGATGTGATGGACAATGATGCGGATGGCATCAAAGTGATGTCTGAAGGCTTATTATCTTGTGGTGTGACATCGTTTTTACCGACTACATTAACGTCAAGCAAAGAACGTTTGCGTGATGTGGCAAAAACGATTGGTCAAGTCAAAGATGATGTCAATGGGGCCAAAATTCAAGGGATCTATTTTGAAGGACCTTTCTTTACAGAAGAACATAAAGGGGCACAAAATCCGATTTACTTTGGCGATCCTGATTTAGATACATTCCATGACTGGCAACAGGCTTCTGGCGGAATCATCAAAAAAATCGCTTTAGCACCTGAACGTCAAGGAGTCAGCGAATTTGTATCAACTGTCACTGATGAAGGCGTAGTTGTTGCATTGGGGCATAGTAATGGGACATTAGCGGAAGCGCAAGCTGCTGTTGAAGCTGGAGCGAGTGTCTTCGTTCATGCTTTCAACGGGATGCGTGGATTGAATCATCGGGAACCAGGAATGGTCGGTGCGTTGTTGTCATTAGATCAAGTCTTTTCTGAATTGATTTGTGATGGCCACCATGTACATCCACAAGCTGCAGAAATTTTGATGGAAAAAGCGGGTCATGATCACGTTGCTTTGATTACGGATTGCATGATGGCAGGCGGGATGCCTGATGGTGATTATGTATTAGGTGAATTCCCTGTTGTTGTCAAAGAGGGGACAGCCCGTTTGGCAGAAGGCAATTTGGCCGGTAGTATTTTGAAACTAAAAGAAGCAATCAAAAATGTCGTTGAATGGGGCATTGCTACACCACAAGAAGCCATTATGATGGCAAGTTTGGTACCAGCGACCAGCTGTAAAATCGATGATGTTTGCGGCATGATCAAAGCAGGGCGTGCGGCTGATTTTATCGTGTTAGATCCTGAAATGAATCTGCAAGCGACTTACCTAGATGGTGTATGTCGTTACGAAGCATAATCTATCCTTACTTTTATATGAAACCGGTTGGGCGTTTTGTCTAATCGGTTTTTTATCTGCAATTAAAGTATTTAGTGGCAAGAGCAGTACTTTGTTAAACCTGCTTATTACTCGCTGATTCAGCAGCGGCTTGATATACTGTGTAAGAGGAGGTGTGAGATGGACAAAACAATTGTGATCACAGGTGCCAACGCTGGTATAGGTTATGCAACTGCCGAAGTACTGGCGAAGGAAGGTGCGCATATCATCATGTATTGCCGTTCTTCCAAAAGAGGAGCAGCTGCCCAAAAAGCGTTGCAAGCAAGTACAGGAAATCAAGCGATTGACTTGGTGATAGGCGATTTAGGTTCTTTAGAAAGCGTACAAAGGTCGGCAGCTGAAATGCATGCACGTTTTGATAAAATTGATGTCTTGATCAACAATGCGGGGGTTGTAACGTTAAAAAAAGAGTGGACCAAAGATGGTTTTGAACAAATGATGGGTGTCAATTATGTCGGACACTTTGAGTTGACACGTTTGTTGCTGCCATTGCTCAAAAAAGCAGATCGTGCCCGAATTGTCGTTGTTGCTTCTGATGCCTACAAATTTGTTCCAGATAAAGACCAAGCATTTTTTGATGTGGAGGGATTCTTGCCCTGGCGGGAATATGGCCGTTCAAAGAAAGCGATGATCTTGATGGCAGAAGCTTTTGCTGACCAGTTGCGTAATACGGATATTACTGTGAATGCCTTGCATCCGGGTGCAGTCGCAACAAGCTTAGGTGTCAGTCGTAAAACCGGCTTTGGCAAAGCTGTTTATAAAGTGTTGACACCATTTTTCAAAACACCAGCACAAGGTGCCGATACCGCTATTTATTTAGCAACCAGTTCTGAGGTTGCAGATATCTCTGGTCAATACTTTGTGGATCGACAGATCACACCATTAAAAATACCACACAAAAACCAGCAAATGCGAAAACTATGGACACAAACCCAGCGAGAAATTGCAGATCATTTAAACCAAACAATAAGTTGAAAAACAATATAGGCGTTAAGAAGAACGACTTGTTCTTCTTAACGCCTATATTGTTTGGGCCTGTTATTGCTGCTGGTCTTCTTTTTCTTTCTCTGAAATTGCTCCTTGCACGTCATGGAGCATGGCTTGCAGATCAGCTTCTTTTTGTTTTAAGACGGCTAAATCTTCAATGATTTCTTCTTTTTTCTCTATTTCTGGCGGACGAATCACGAAATTGATCATTAAAGCAATCAAGGTTCCGATAAACGTATCCAACACCCGATCAAGTGCAAAGATGATCGATTCTCCTTGTGGTACACTTAGCGTGATCAACAGCATTGTCGCAATGCCCGAAATAATCCCCGAATTGTTATTGATTCCATCGGACAAAACGATAATAAACATCACCAATGCTGGCAATACTAGTAGCTCAATCAAAAAATCATGTTGAAAGTATTGTTTTGTCAAAAAATAAAAAATGGCTGTGCCGCCACCAATCGAATTGCCTAATATCCGAGAACGTCCAAAAGACAAAGTAGTTGTCAAATCTTGACGCAATGAAAACACAGCAGATAGGGCCGCGATCAACGGTTGACCCCGATCCAAAAAGTGAAATAGAAGAATACAGAGCATTACAGCAATGGCGGTTTTGATCGTTCTCATGCCTAAGCGAAAGCGCCCTAATTTCATGATTTGATTCCTCCTTTATCTTATCATAACTAAAGGCACGTATAAATTCTAGTCTTATCTCTTGATGTCTAGTATACTTTCATGGAGGTGATCAAATGAAAATTGGTTTAAGAACCACCAAAACGGCAATTGCCGCAGGATTGTCCATGTATTTGGCACAAAGCATTGGTTTGCTCTATGCACCAGCTGCCGGTATTATCGCTATTTTGAGTGTCGGCAATACGAAGAAAACATCGCTATTTACTGGTATTGGCCGCTTGATTTCATTGGCAATAGCGACAGCATTGGCTTTCGTCAGTTTCCATCTTTTGGGGTATAGCCCTCTTGGTTTTGTCTTGTTTTTATTTTTATTTATTCCAATTGCGGTCTACTTCGGGCTAACTGATGGCATCGTAGTCAACTCGGTGTTGGTCACCCACTATTTGATGGAAGGCTCCTTTGCGCTGCCTCTGATTGGCAATGCATTTTTATTGATGAGTATCGGGATTGGCTTTGCTTTGCTGTTCAATCTATATATGCCTAATGGGGAAGAAAAACTGCAAAAAGCACAACAATCTGTCGAACAAACTTTTAAAAGTCTTTTAAAAGAAATGGCATCTTCATTCAATACCATTGAAACCGCAGGTCTACCGAATCTTTGCGAGACTTTATTTGATGAAATCAAAAAAGGGCTCTATCAGGCCAAAATCCATCAAGAAAACCAATGGACTTCTGCAACAGGATACTATGAAGCCTATTTTGCCATGCGCCAAACGCAAGCACGACTATTGATGGACATGACGGAAATCATGCAACATATTCATGTAGAAGAAGCCTATACCAAGGCCTTTCAATCAGTTTTGTACTATACGTCAGAAACTTTCCATGAGAACAATGACGGCCAGCTGATTTTAGCAAAAATAGATGCGCTCTATGAAGACTATCGTCAAAAGCCTCTGCCCCAAACGCGGAACGAATTCGAGAACCGAGCGCTGCTTTTTCGGTTCTTGCAGACTTTTAAAAGTTTTATCGAGGTAAAAGCAGACTTTTCAGAACAAATAAAGCCGCCTGGCAATCATGGGATACCATCATAAACAAAGCCCCTTGCATCTCGCAAGGGGCTTTGTTTATTGTTGGGCCCAAAAGGCTTGCATTTGATCGAGTAGATTGATGACATCTGTCGTTAAGTGAATAGAACCAGCTGATTTTCCTTCAATCGTTTTCAGCATATTATCGATTTCATAATTCAATGCTTGGTTTGTATCACCAACAGCTACAGTTTCTGTTTTGCCGTCACGGAAATGGATCATGGCTTGATCTGCACGAGGATATTCGTCTATTGTGATGTACCCTTCTTCGAAAGCAACGATACCTGTTTTGGGCATTTTTGCTTGAAATGTCAATGTGACATTGGCCATTTCATCCAGTGGATTGCGTAAAATCGTCACTGATTGCTCGTCAACACCAGTAGAAAAAGGTTTCATATCGCTATAAGTAACCTCCGGCGCCTCACTCATGAAAAAGCGTGCGAAGGAAACAGCATAGGTGCCGATATCTAAAAGTGCTCCGCCGCCTAGATCAGGATTGAAGAAACGATTGGTAGGGTCTGGATCTTTATAACTCCCAAAAGGTGCTTGGATCATTTTTAGTTTACCAAGGCGACCAGTATTGATTTGTTCTCTCAAAGCAGCGTAAAGAGGCATATTGAAAATCGTCATTGCTTCTTCTAGAATCAATTGTTTTTCTTTTGCCAATGCTAACTCTTCAGCTAACGCATCCGCATTAGTGGTTATTGCTTTTTCACAAAGAACATGTTTGCCTGCCAATAATGATTTCATAATAAATTCATGATGCAGATCATTTGGTACGGCAATATAGACAATATCGATCATCGGATCGTCAAGAAGATCTTCCGTTGTCGCGTAAGCTTTTGGAATCTGATATTGCGCTGCAAATGCTTCAACTTTTGGCAAACTGCGGGCGCTCACTCCGTATAATTCACTGTTTGGACTATCAAAACCAGCGGCAAATTGGCTGGCAATATCGCCTAAACCAATCATGCCCCAACGATATTTTTTCATAACTATCATCTCCTTCATGATTTAGTATAGCAAACTTCCAAGAATGTTTAAAATAATCAAAAAAAAATACAAAAAGTTTCTTTTCGTCACAGCTTTCAGTAAAATAAAGAGTAGGAGGGGATAAGCATGCATCACGTATCAATTGCTATTATTTTGAACACAATTATTGAGCAGTATTCATCTGAAAGCCAGTTCTATGAAAATCAACTAGGCCTAAAAGCAGCGCAGTGGGAAGCATGGAAAGCTGGAAAGATCAGTTTATCACCAGCTGAAAATCAAAAAGTCAAATTGCTATTTTCGGATTATGAGTGGATGCTGATCCAAAAGATTGTACGTCAAACTGTTATCTATCCAGAAAAACGCAATCTAGGTGTACAAGAATTCAAAAAAATGAAGACCCAGATCGCCAGAAAATGGCTGGGCAGCGATTTGGCAAAAGCAGAAATATTAACACAATCTGAAGAAATGGTCCAATACCTTGATTTGAGAGTCAGTATTACGTATGATGAATGGGGCTATGACGATATTCTGAATTTCCGCTTACCCGCATTCGTGCAACAGCAAATCAAAAATGATAAAGTCGAATTGCTGACATGGGTCAAAGAGAATTTAGAAGAAACTTATCATTAAAGGTAGGATTTATTTGAAGAAGTATTATGGTATAATCGCGGCTGCTTCTTTTTTGGTATTGGTTTTTTTGTCAGTGGAAATTGGCAAAGGGTCTGTTTTAAATAAAACAGCTAGTACGCAAAACAGTCGTGTAAAAGAGCAATCAAGTACATTTACAACAGAATCTACAACACAACAAACGGAGACGACAAGTGAAAGTCTCGATGACACGTTTCCTGATGTTTCGCTAAGCGATTGGTCAATGGTCTTAGTTGGACCGCAGAATAAAATCGATCAAGAAATCGCCCAATCCGGCTTAGCAAAATTAAGCAATGGCTACTTAGTCGATAAACGTATCGTCTCTGCATATGAAGCGTTGGCAGAAGCAGCCAAAAAAGCGCAGCATCCTTTGGTGATGGTATCGGCTTACCGATCAGTCGCTTATCAAAAAGAAATCTTTGATGCCAATGTGGATATGTTGATGGGGCGAGGAGATACGAAAGAAGAAGCGACAAAAACGACGAAACTAACTTTTACAGAACCAGGCTATAGTGAACACCATACTGGCTTAGCTGTTGATGTCGTTGATGAAGCGTGGTATCAAGATCATACAACTGATGTGTTGGACCATAAATTTGGCGATACAGATGGTGGTAAATGGATCCAGCAGCATGCGCGAGAATATGGGTTTATCGTCCGTTATCCGAAGGGTAAATACGAGATTACTCACATCGATTATGAACCATGGCATTTACGTTATGTAGGTGTGGAAGCAGCGACATATATTGAAGAAAATCAACTGACGTTTGAAGAGTTTATTGACCAAGCAAAGGAGCGGTAATCATATAATGGCAAGAAAAAAGAAAAAGAATAGCCGTTTTCCTTTGGTCTTTTTGGGTTTGATTTTGATAGGGATCGCCTTTATTTTCTCATTGAATAGTTTGGCAGATCCAGTACCGCAAAGCAATCAAGAGGCTTCAGAAGAATTGACGCAACAAGAATTTATTGATCGTTTGGCCCCACATGCCAAAGAATTGCAAACAGGGTATGGAATCTTACCCAGTATTATTTTAGGCCAAGCAATATTGGAATCAGATTGGGGAAAAAGTACCTTGGCAAGTGAATACCATAATTTATTTGGTATTAAATCATTTGGTCATTCAAAAAAAGTGACATTAGATACCCAAGAGTTTTATAATGGGGAATGGGTAACGATTCAAGGAGATTTCCGGGTCTATGATTCATGGGAAGAATCAATGGATGATCACACCATGCTTTTTGTGAATGGTGTCGATTGGAATCCGGCTTTGTATGAGCAAGTGCTGACCGCGACGGATTATCAGACAGCCGCGCAAGCATTGCAAGATGCAGGATATGCAACGGATCCAGATTATGCCACTAAGATTGTTTCAGTGATCGAAACCTACCGATTGGATCGTTTTGACCAATAAATGATAAAGAGAGTTGGTTGGCTATGGAAGAAAAATATATGCCAAAAATCACCACGGATCTACGAAAAGATATCGTAAAAGTACCAAAAGTGATCCGCGAAGCCAGTGGCATTCAAATATTCGGTAAACAAATTCGTTCCATTATTTTTACGACAGATATCGCGATCATTCGCAATACCAATGCAGATGCAGTGATTGCTGTCTATCCATTTACACCCCATCCAGCCATTACCAAGGCAATTATTGAAGCAGCGGATATTCCAGTCTTTTCTGGTGTAGGGGGCGGATTGACGCAAGGGTTTCGATCCTCTTATATGAGCATGTTTGCAGAAGCCCAAGGATCGATCGGTGTGGTGCTGAATGGTCCAACGCCGCTCAAGACAGTGGAACAAGTCTGCAAAGTGGTAGATATTCCTGTCGTCAGCACGGTAACCAGTAAATATACGGAAATCGATGCGAAATTAGAAGCTGGTGTAAAAGTCATCAATATCAGTGCTGGCAAGGATACTGCCGATACAGTGGCTTTTTTCCGTAAAAAATATCCTAAATTGCCCATTATTGCAACCGGTGGACCAACAGAAGAAAGCATTTTAGAAACGATCGAAGCGGGCGCCAATGCGATCACTTATACGCCACCTTCAAATGGAGAGCTATTCAGTAAGAAAATGGAGCACTACCGAGATATGGAAAAACCTGAACAATAAATGAGAATAATCTTATTATTTACGGGGTTTCTGAACTTGCTATTTTAATCAAATCAAGGCATAATCGATTCTATCATAAAAAAATTACTTGTATATCGTCGTAATATGGTCGACAGTATCTACCCAATACCTTAAATATTGGACTATAAGTAAAAATCGTGCCTGTAGACACTTTTTTTGCTTACGCAAAAGGAGTGTCTTTTTTTTCAGGATGGAATAGAAAGGAACGAGCTAGGATGGAAAAATTGATTGAACGTATCAAAGAACAAGGGAATGTCTTGGATGAAGGTGTCTTGAAAGTGGATGCTTTTTTGACGCACCAAGTCGATCCGCAATTGATGAAAGACGTCGGAAATACCTTTGCAGAGGTCTTTAAAGACAAAGGAATCACCAAAGTTGTCACGATTGAAGCTTCTGGGATCGCACCGGCGTTGTATACAGCTGAAGCGTTAGCAGTCCCATTGATTTTTGCAAGAAAAGCCAAAAGCTTAACGATGGATGAAGAACTTTTGACAGCTTCTGTTTATTCATTTACCAAACAAGTGACCAGTCAAGTATCGATTTCAAAGAAATTTTTGTCGCAAGACGATACGGTATTGATCATTGATGACTTTTTAGCCAATGGCCAAGCTGCTAAAGGTTTGATTGAACTATGCCAACAAGCTGGTGCAACAGTTGTCGGTATCGGAATCGTGATCGAAAAATCCTTCCAGTCTGGTCGGGCATTATTAGAAGAGATGGACATTCCTGTCGTGTCATTGGCACGTATTGCCTCTTTGTCTGACGGTGCAGCAACCTTCTTAAAAGGAGATGCCTAATGAAAGAGACAAATAGTCGTGCAGCTGTACTCGGATTACAGCATTTATTGGCGATGTATGCCGGTGCAGTGGCGGTACCTTTATTGATTGGTACTGGTTTAGGCTTTAACGAGAGCCAAATGACCTATCTGATTTCTATTGATATTTTTATGTGTGGTGTTGCCACATTGCTTCAATTGGTCGTGACGCGTTTCTTTGGGATTGGCTTGCCCGTTGTGTTGGGTTGTGCGATCCAAGCAGTGTCACCTTTGATTTTGATCGGGACCAAATCTGGCATCACGGCGATCTATGGGGCAGTGATCGCAGCTGGTATTTTTATTGTGTTGATTTCCGGGATTTTCTCTAAAATCAAAGTCTTGTTTCCACCGCTGGTTACCGGTACCGTGATCACAGTCATTGGGTTGACATTGATTCCGGTCGCCATCACCAAAATAGGCGGCGGCGATGCCGCGGCAGCAAATTTTGGTGATCCTACCAATTTGTTGATTGGTTTTGTCACGATTGCCTTGATCATTGGTGTCCAGGTGTTGGGCAAAGGGTTTTTGCGTTCAATCGCTGTGCTTGTTGGGTTAGTTGGCGGCACGATATTAGCTGCATGCTTGGGACTTGTAGATTTGTCAGCAATCAGTCATGCCCCAGTCTTTCATTTACCGCAACCATTTTACTTTGGCAAACCTACCTTTGATATTTGGTCAATCTTGTTGATGATCATTATTTCTATTGTTAGTTTGGTCGAATCGACAGGTGTCTATTTCGCGTTGGGTGATATAACCGAAAAACCGATCACTGGTGATGATTTGAAAAGAGGCTATCGTGCGGAAGGTCTGGCAGTCATCCTAGGGGGAATCTTCAACACCTTCCCTTACACTGGTTTTTCTCAAAATGTTGGTTTGGTTCAGTTGTCAGGAATCAAAACCCGTAGACCGATTTTTTTCTCAGCTATCTTTTTGATCATTTTGGGCTTATTTCCTAAAATAGGGGCAATCGCGCAAATCATTCCTGAAGCAGTCCTAGGTGGGGGCATGTTGGTGATGTTTGGCATGGTGGCTGTTCAAGGAATGAAAATGCTAAGTAAGGTCGATTTTGCTAATGATAAAAATTTACTGATCATTGCCGTTTCGATTGGTTTTGGGTTAGGGTTTAATACGATGCCCACACTATTCAGCCAAATGCCTGAAACAGTTCAAATGTTTACAGGGAATGGAATTGTTATGAGCAGTCTTACTGCCATTGTTTTAAATCTGATTTTCAATGGTGTACCAAAAACATCAAAAGAAACAAAAGTAAACGAAACAACTTTTTCTTTGGAAAAAACAAAAGAAGCGTAATATGTATTTTATTTGAAGCAAAGAAAGCCAGACGTCTGTGTTGCGCAAGCAGCAATAGTCGTCTGGCTTTCTTTCGCGAAAAACGATTTTATATGCCTATCAATAGAATTATTCGTGAAAAACACCTTGTTAAACGAACGTTTGAACTTTTTTTTGAAAAATAGTTCGAAAAAATTTTGACTTTTGAGAAGACGATTGCTAGTATTTAGATGTACGTGTCACGTGATTTTCAAATTGATAGGCTATATCTGAGATACACATATCGAAAGATGGATCAAATCAGTAAAAATCGATCATCGGAGGAGACGAAATGAAACCTTTAGTTGCTGTTATTATGGGGAGTACATCTGATTGGGAAACAATGAAATCAAGTTGCGCCATTTTGGATGAATTAGCAATCCCTTATTTGAAAAAAGTCGTATCTGCGCACCGTACACCTGATATGATGTTTAGTTTTGCTGAGCAGGCGAGGGAGAATGGATTGAAAGTGATTATCGCTGGAGCTGGCGGTGCTGCGCATTTACCGGGAATGGTTGCTGCCAAAACGACATTACCAGTCATTGGCGTACCCATCCAATCGAAAGCCTTGAATGGATTAGATTCGTTGTTATCGATCGTTCAGATGCCAGCAGGTGTGCCAGTTGCTACTACGGCAATTGGAAAAGCGGGTGCTTCTAATGCAGGACTACTTGCAGGACAGATGCTTTCCATGTATGATTTAAAGATAGCGGAGAAATTAGAAACGCGGAGAAATACTTTAAAAGAAATCGTAATGGAAAGTAGTGATCAACTTGATGAAACCATTAATGCCTAATCGCACTATCGGCATTGTCGGTGGCGGCCAATTGGGTCGAATGATGGCAATGAGTGCAAAAAAAATGGGATTTCGTGTGGGGGTACTTGACCCGACTGCGAATTGTCCAACTGCACAAGTCGCAGACTGGCATATCGTCGCTGCCTATGATGATGTCTTTGCATTAGAAGAAATGGCGCGCCGTGCAGATGTGATCACCTATGAATTTGAAAATGTCAGCGTTGAAGCGCTGAATTCGATCTTGCCGTATGCTAGTATTCCTCAAGGCACCGATCTTTTGGCAATCACCCAAGACCGTTTATTAGAAAAATCATTTTTGGAAGCCAATAATATTGTGATTGCACCTTACGCAACGATCATTAGTCCAACGGATATCCAAGACGCAATTGAAAGCATTGGCTATCCTTGTGTTTTGAAAACTACGCGGGGCGGATATGATGGCAAAGGACAGTATGTTTTATACAGCACGGCAGATCTTGCGCCTTCCATGAATTTACTCCGAGAAGGGACTTGTGAATTAGAAGCCTGGATTCCTTTTGAAAAGGAACTGTCGATCTTAGTGGCGGGCAATGGCGAAGATTTTACCACATTTCCAGTGGTGGAAAATATTCATCGAAACAACATTTTGCATCAAACAATTGCGCCAGCAAATATTGATCCCGAAGTAGCGGAAGAAGCCAAACGGATCGCCCATATCATTGCTAAAGCACTAGACTTGCAAGGGGTATTGGCAATTGAAATGTTCTTAACCAAAAGTGGTGGTCTGTATGTCAATGAGTTGGCACCACGGCCTCATAATTCTGGTCACTATACGATCGAGGCTTGTTCTATGAGTCAATTTGATGCTCACATTCGAGGCATTTGTGGTTGGCCATTGCCTGAAGTTCAATTATTGTCTCCAGCAGTCATGGTCAATGTGTTAGGGGAAGTGTTGACTGATACATATGATCTGATTGCTGTCAAACCTGATTGGCAATTTCACTATTATGGCAAAGAAGAAGCCAAAAAAGGACGCAAAATGGGACATATCACGATTTTGACAGAAGACATTGCTGAACTTTCAGAAGAAATTTATCAAACCAATATTTGGGATTAAAGGAGAAAATGACATGTTAGAGCGTTATACAAGACCAGAAATGGGTGCGATTTGGACAGATCAAAATCGGTATCAAGCTTGGCTTGAAGTTGAGATTTTAGCAGACGAAGCTTGGGCAGAGTTAGGAGAGATCCCGAAAGAAGATGTGGCCTTGATTCGTGAAAAAGCAACGTTTGACATTGATCGGATCTTAGAGATCGAAACGCAAACAAGACATGATGTAGTGGCTTTTACACGGGCTGTATCAGAATCTTTAGGTGCTGAAAGCAAATGGGTCCATTATGGATTGACTTCAACGGATGTTGTGGATACGGCTTACGGATACTTGATGAAACAAGCCAATGATTTGATTCGCGAAGATTTGTCGCGTTTTGTCACGATTTTGGGCGAAAAAGCCAAAGCGTATAAAGATACGGTCATGATGGGTCGGACCCATGGTGTCCATGCAGAACCAACCACCTTTGGGTTGAAATTGGCTTTGTGGTATGCCGAAATGAAACGCAACGTGGACCGTTTTGAACGGGCTGCAGCGGGCGTAGAAGCAGGGAAAATCAGCGGTGCGGTAGGTACTTTTGCCAATATTCCGCCTTTTGTTGAAACGTATGTTTGTGAGAAACTAGGTATTCGTCCACAAGATATCTCCACGCAAGTCTTGCCAAGAGACCTTCATGCGGAATACTTTTCGGCAATGGCGTTGATTGCGACAAGTATCGAGAAGTTCGCAACAGAGATTCGTGGATTGCAAAAATCTGAAACCCGTGAAGTGGAAGAGTTCTTTGCAAAAGGACAAAAAGGCTCATCAGCCATGCCTCACAAACGCAATCCAATCGGCTCAGAAAACATGGCAGGTTTGGCTCGCGTGGTACGGGGGCATATGGTAACGGCTTATGAAAATGTTTCTTTATGGCATGAACGAGATATTTCCCATTCATCTGCAGAGCGGATCATTGTACCGGATACCACGATTTTGATTGATTATATGTTGAACCGGTTTGGCAATATCGTCAAAAATTTGACTGTCTTTCCAGAAAACATGAAACGCAATATGAATGCGACTTTTGGTTTGATTTATAGTCAACGGGTTTTATTGAAATTGATCGACCATGGTTTGACCCGAGAAGAAGCGTACGATCTGGTCCAGCCAAAGACAGCAGAAGCCTGGGATCGACAAACCAATTTCAGACCATTGCTGGAAGCAGATCAAAAAATTATGTCGATATTGTCACCAGAGGATTTAGACGATGCCTTCGATTATCGCCACCATTTGAAACAAGTGGATACCATTTTTGAGCGTGTGGGATTAGGAGAATAAAAAGAAGCTTTGACTGTCTAAAATAGACCCTGTGCATCGGACACTACAAAAGAGTGTCTCAGTGTACAGGGTCTATTTTCAGTCAAGCTTCTTTTCTTTTAACTGTGAATAAAGGGTCTTAATACTTCCCGGCCAAATAAGTCAACAGATCAGGCGCCAACTTGGTTGCTGATTGGCCTTCTTCGCGGTCATCGAGCATTGACAAGAGGAGATAGCCTTGGTCTTCACTGTCAAAAGCGAAGAGAAAGCTGTTTTCTTGTCCTTGTTCATCTTGGTTTTCTTTGATTTCAGCGGTCCCGGTTTTGGCTGCTAATGGAATGCCTAAGTTGGCCAATGCGTGGGCAGTCCCATTTTCATCGGAAACAACAGCGGCTAGATCTTCGTTGATCTGCGTGATGGTTTCCGCCTTGAAAACTGTTTTGTCTTTTGTCTCGGCATCCAACAGTAGTTTAGGATACACAAGGGTGCCCTGATTAGCAAAGACGGAATAAGTTGCTGCTTGCTGGATCGGATTCATCAATAGTTGGCCTTGACCATAGCCGGTATCCGCCAAAAGAATCTCAGAATCAAAGGGATCTTCGTTAGAAATCTGCGCCGGATTCATTGCAAAAGGCAGGTCTAGATCTTCACCGAAAATCAAGGAGGACAATCCTTCACGAAAGGCGTCTTCGCCCATAGCCAAAGTTTGCTGCGCCATATAAATATTATCAGAATACACCAACGCTTGTTGTAAATTGACAGAAGCGACATCCGTCACCCGAGTCACATAATAATCACCCCAAGAGCGATCTTTTTGCCACTTAAGCCCTGAGATCGAAACAGATTGATCAGGGTCGATCGTGCCGTTTTCTAAACCAATGGCGGCTGTGATGGTTTTAAAAGTAGAACCTGGTGCATAAGACGTGGTGAAACGACTGATGAATGGTAATTTATCGTCATTCTCATAGGCCTCGTAGGCTTCTTGCGAGATACCATTGGTCATCAGATTTGGATCATAACTAGGTGAGCTGGCCAAAACCAGCAGGTCGCCTGTTTGGGGTTCAGTGACTACGGTGGCACCTGCTTGCCCATTTAAAGCATCAAAGGCAATTTGCTGCGCTTCTTGATCGATCGTTAACTGGATATCTGCGCCGTCTTGCCGATCTTTCGTCAGCAAGACTTCTTTTTCGGAGCCATTTTCATCCGTGATCGTGATTTGACCGCCATTTTCACCTCTGAGTTCTTGATCATAAGCTGCTTCTAGGCCAGCTCGGCCAATTTGACTATTGCTGGATAGTTCCGGGTTCTTTTCAATATCTTCTGCAGTGACTGTACCAATATAGCCAATCAATTGCGCTGCGGCTTCTCCAAGGGGATAGGTTCTGCCGGTGGTCTCTTGGATCGAAGCGCCAGTAGGCAGATCATTGGTTTGATCCACGATTTTCAATGGAACAAAATAATCATCTTGGACCCAAGACTGAGATAATGTGGTATTGATTGCCTCTTCTGTTAAGTCAAATTGTTCCGCGATCGCTTTGATATTGGCCGTCTTTTCGGTGCTTGTACCCAACTGACCAGGAATAATGCCTAGTTGATATAAAGTGCCGTTTTCTGCCAATGGTTGCTTGTTGCGGTCGAGTATGTCGCCTCGGGCGGCATTGTCAACTGTAATACTGACTTTGTCATTCCCGCTCATAGCAGGGAAGATCAATGCCGGCGACCATTCAATCAATGCTGTATCGCCATCGACTGTGATACGCCCATTGTAAGTGATATTGGTCAATTCACCTAAAGTACTCGACATCGATGCGGTATAAGTAAAGTCGTATGCGTCATCATTTTTGGTATTTTTGCTGACAGTCAGGTCATCACTGGCATAATTTTCAACACCGATGCCAGTAAAGATGGCTTGGTATTTTTCAATCAACTGCTTTTTATCGTATTCGTTATCCTGCAAACTTTTTGGTGTCATGAGTGCTGGCAATGCATCAAACTGATTTTCATTCAAGGTTTTGATAAATGTGCGCAGCACGGTTTTGGCTGCTGTCATTTTTTGATTGGCTTGATATGTTTGGTAACCATAGAAGCTGCCAATCAAAAGGACAACAATGGGCAGGATCAGCCACAGCCATTTTCGTTTATGGGATCCAGCAGTTTTGGTCCTTCGTCTTTCATTCAACGTTCGATCGACTCCATTTCTTTGATGCCATTTCTTTGCACATACAAGGGCAATAATGCTTCGTAGACAGCCAATATTTCTGGAAGAGTCGTTTGGTCGATTTGGTCTTTTGGAAAGATCTTACCGATTTGATATTCGCTCTTTTTGACGGTTTTCAAACGTTGCAATGATGCTGCCCATTCAGTTAAGGGGATTGTTTCATATCGGGTATGATCCGGAGAGATCACAAAGTCAGCAGGCAAAGCGGAAAATAAGTCTGGGGCGTTAAGCCAAGATTCAGCAATGATTTGCTGGTTTTTTGGTTGATCGATCACGCTTAACCAGACAAAGACATAATCAGCGTTGATCCCGATTTGAAAATGGGCATCCATTTTGTAGCCGCGTTTATTTGGTCCGATACCTGCCCATGTTTCAGCAGGAGGATAAACGGTTCGTCGCCGATGTTGCGCGATATGTAAATAGAAGGGGGTCTGGTAAAATTCTTCCAATAAAAGAATCGCCGCATCACCAATTTGCTGAAAAACCGGCTGGATCTCAACACGGATCTGCGCCATTCGTTCATCAAGGGTGTCAATCGAAAAAATAGTGAAATGTTCTTTGGTAAATAGCATAGTCAAGTCCTTTCTTTGCACTATCCACAGTATAACAAAAAAGCACGAAAATATCCGTGCTTTGTCTTTTTGATTAAAATTCTCAGACCAGTTTAAAGTGGATCAAGCCAGTTTGGGTGACCACTCATCGGTTGAACGATGCCCTTGTAATCGCTCCAGCAAAATATCAATAAAGGATGGATCCATTTCGACCAAATCAAAATAGACACGGAACGAATACGTGTGTTTAAACAAATGTTGCCGATGGATCTGATGAATGATCAATTCTTCATTTAAACCATTACGGTATTGCAAGACGCGTTTTTGTTCTTCGAGATAGTGGGGACGACGGCCTTTTCTTAAAAGTCCAAAGGCATAAAAGCTGGTTTGCTGATTCAATGCAACGATTTGGTTGACTGCTAACAATTCGTTATGAAGTGCCACTCTTTCTTTATCTGTCAAATGTGCCAGAAATTGATTGGCACGTTCCTTAAGCGACCGCATAGATGTACGCCTCCTCGAATGATCCTTGCTACGATCTTATGATAGCATGAATCAAAAAAGATGTAAACGCTTCATTTAAAAGAGGAAGCACACTTGATTAAGCCATTCATTTTAACTAATGCTATAAATACGAACGTTCGGAGAAAAACATCTGCTTAATGTCCATATATTCGTTGACCCCTTTTGGTCCGGTTGTTAAAATAGAGTCAATCAACAGAGGGATCATTGCTGTGTGAATCGGAATGAATAAACGAGGTGGCGTATGGAAACGGAAGAACTTCTTTATGAGGGTAAAGCAAAAAAATTATTTAAAAAACCTAATTCAAGTGAGCTGCGAGTGGAATATCTAGATCAAGCAACAGCCTTGAACGGCAAAAAAAAAGACGAGATAAAAGGTAAGGGGGCATTGAATAATCAAATCACAAGCTATCTTTTTCAATTGTTGGCTGAAAAAGGTATTCAAAGCCATTTTATCAAAAAAATATCAAAACACGAACAATTGATTGAAATGGTGGAGATGATTCCTTTAGAAGTCGTTGTCCGAAATGTGGCAGCAGGGAGTTTTTCTAAACGACTAGGTATCAATGAGGGTACGTCTTTACCAGAACCAATCATTGAATATTATTACAAAGATGATGCATTAGATGACCCTTTCATCAATCAGGATCATATCTATTATCTTGGTTTGGCAACTGTAGATGAACTTGAGGAGATCCGCATGTTGGCTTTGTCTGTGAACGAGGCATTGCAAGATATATTTGAGAAAATCAATATTCGCTTGGTCGATTTCAAAATTGAAATTGGTAAAACTGAACAAGGTAAGATGCTTTTGGCTGATGAAATTTCACCAGATACTTGTCGTTTGTGGGATAGCTTGACCAATGCGCATTTGGACAAAGATATTTATCGGCGTGATCTGGGTGATATTCTGCCTGTGTATCAAGAGGTATTCAATCGATTAGAAAAGGAGTTTACATCATGTATTTAGTCAAAGTCTATGTTACTTACAAAGAATCTGTTTTAGACCCTCAAGGAGAAGCGGTGAAAGGCGCTGTTCACCGTTTGGGTTATCAAGATGTGACTTCGATTAGAATCGGGAAATATTTTGAAATCAAAGTGACTGCTTCGAATGGGAAAACGGAAACTGATGTGCAGCAAGAAGTCGAAGCGATATGCGACAAACTTTTGGCAAATGTCAATATGGAAACCTACCGCTATGAAATCTCTTTATTGGAGGAAGCTGCCGTATGAAATTTGCAGTTATCGTCTTTCCAGGGTCCAACTGTGATGTCGACCTGATGTGGGCAATCAAGGATATTATGGGCGCAGAAGCAGAATATGTCCGCCATGATGCAGATAGTTTAGCAGGCTTTGACGGCGTATTATTACCTGGTGGTTTTTCTTACGGTGATTACTTGCGCTGTGGGGCGATTGCTCGTTTTTCGACGATCATGTCAGAAGTGATTCGTTTCGCTGAAGAAGGTAAACCAGTCTTTGGCACCTGTAATGGTTTTCAAATTTTGACTGAAGCTGGACTGTTGCCTGGTGTACTGCAACGCAATGAATCGTTGCATTTTATCAGTAAACCAGTCCAATTGATTGTCAACAATCAAACAGCGTTTACTTCAGAATACGCAGATCATGAAACCATTACGATCCCCGTTGCCCACGGGGAGGGCAATTATTTTTGTGACGAAGAGACCTATCAAGAATTAGTGAACCATAATCAAATCGTTTTTCGCTATGCAGAAAATATCAATGGCAGTGTGCACAATATAGCGGGAATTTGCAATCGGGCCGGAAACGTTTTGGGCATGATGCCTCACCCTGAACGGGCGATGGAGTCGCTGCTAGGTTCAGAAGACGGCAAACGCTTCTTTGCCTCAATGATAAAAAATTATGGGAAGGTGCCTGTAAATGGATAAATTATTGTCGAATGAACCCTCTCCTCAATCAATCAAAGAAACCAAACTATATGAACAATGGGGATTGACGGAAGAAGAATACCGTATGATCTGTGAAGATATTTTGGGGCGTTTACCCAACTATACGGAAACGGGATTGTTTTCAGTGATGTGGAGCGAACACTGTTCATACAAAAACTCTAAACCTGTCTTGAAAAAGTTTCCTACTACTGGTCCCCAAGTGCTGCAAGGTCCTGGAGAAGGGGCGGGTATCGTTGATATTGGAGATAACTTAGCGGTTGTGTTTAAAGCAGAAAGTCACAACCATCCCTCAGCTGTCGAACCATACGAAGGTGCAGCAACAGGTGTTGGGGGCATCATTCGTGATATTTTCAGCATGGGTGCCCGTCCAGTTGCCATATTGGATTCATTGCGTTTTGGCGAATTAGACAATCAACGGACAAAATATTTGTTGGAAGAAGTAGTGGCCGGTATCAGCGGTTATGGCAATTGTATCGGTATCCCTACTGTTGGGGGCGAAGTTGCATTTGATCCTTGCTACGAGGGGAATCCACTGGTCAACGCGATGTGTGTGGGAATCATCGCACACAAAGATATCCAAAAAGGGCAAGCCAAAGGGGTAGGCAATACGATCATGTATGTCGGTGCGAAAACAGGACGCGACGGGATCCATGGTGCCACTTTTGCATCTGAGGAGTTTGTGGAAGGTGAAGAACAACAACGTTCAGCCGTGCAGGTAGGAGATCCTTTCATGGAGAAACTGCTTTTAGAAGCTTGTTTGGAATTGATCGTTGATCATGCAGACATCTTAATCGGTATCCAAGATATGGGGGCTGCTGGCTTGGTGTCTTCGAGTGCTGAAATGGCCTCAAAAGCTGGTTCTGGTTTGAAATTGTATTTAGACGATGTGCCGCAGCGGGAAACCAATATGACACCTTATGAAATGATGCTCTCAGAATCACAAGAGCGGATGTTGATTTGTGTCAAAGAAGGGCATGAAGCCGAAGTAGAAGATTTATTTTTGCAGTATGGTTTAGAGGCCGTTGTGATCGGGGAAGTGACAGATGATGGTACGTATCGTTTGTTCCATCGAGGCCAAGAAGTGGCGAACTTGCCGGTTGACGCTTTAGCAGAAGATGCACCGACTTATCATAAAGCGATGGCTGAACCCGACCGGATCGCTGAGTTTCAAGCGATACCTAATTTTGAGCCGCAAGTTGATTCTGCAAGTGCGGTGTTCATGGCATTGCTGCAGCAGCCGACGATTGCTTCAAAACGCAGTATATTCGAAACGTATGATTCGCAAGTGCGTACCAATACAGTGGTTGGTCCAGGTAGTGATGCAGCCGTGATTCGGATCAAAGGAACCAATAAAGCGTTGGCGATGACGACGGATTGCAATGCCCGTTATTTGTATCTTGATCCTGAAGTTGGTGGACAAATCGCGGTGGCAGAAGCAGCCAGAAACATTATTGCTTCAGGGGGAAAACCATTGGCAATCACGGATTGTTTGAATTTTGGATCTCCTGATAAACCCGAAGGATTCTGGGAACTTGCTACAGCGGCTGAAGGTATTTCGACGGCGTGTTTAGCGTTAGACACACCGGTTATTTCTGGAAATGTATCCCTGTATAACGAAACCAATGGTCAGTCCGTCTATCCGACCCCCATTATCGGAATGGTTGGTTTGATTGAAGACCTGTCACACGTCACAACGCAAGAATTTAAGCAAGCAGAGGATCTAATTTATGTGATTGGTGAAACCCAAGCAGACTTTAATGGCAGTGAATTGCAGAAGCTATTGACTAAAAAAATTGCAGGAAGATTGATGGCATTTGATTTGGCTACTGAAAAAAAACATCAAGATTGTGTGCTGCAGGCAATCCAAGCTGGGGTAGTTAATAGTGCCCACGATTGTGCAGAGGGTGGCCTGGCTGTGGCATTAGCAGAAGCGGCTTTTTCCAATGGATTTGGTTTTGACACGACTTTTGACATGCCAGCCACATGGTTGTTCTCAGAAACACAATCACGTTTTGTTGTCTCTGTGTCTAAAGAAAACCAAGTTGCTTTTGAAAGATTGGCAGGGGATGTCGCTCAACTTGTTGGTCAAGTCACTTCTTCAGGTGAGATGGTATTTCACATGCAAGATGAAACCATTGTTGTCCCTGTTGAAGCGGCAAAAATCAAGTGGGAGGAAGCAATTCCATGTCTTATGAAGTAAGAAGCTTAAACGAAGAATGCGGTGTTTTTGGGGTTTGGGGACATCCTGATGCCGCTAGAGTTACTTATTTCGGATTGCATAGCTTGCAGCACCGTGGGCAAGAGGGTGCCGGGATCGTGGCAAATCATCAAGGGAAGCTTTCGGGGCATCGCGATCTGGGGTTGCTGGCAGAAGTATTTTCTGATGAGCGTATTTTGGCTCGTTTGACAGGAGAGGCAGCAATTGGCCATGTGCGTTATGCGACTGCTGGCAATGGCAGTGTGGATAATATTCAACCGTTTTTGTTCAAATTTTTTGATCAGCAGATTGCTTTGGCTCATAACGGAAATTTGACCAATGCCAAAACATTACGCAAAGATCTGGAGACTGATGGGGCAATTTTTCATTCCAACTCTGATACTGAGATTTTGATGCATCTGATTCGCCGCAGCAGTCAAGTGCGCTTTATAGACCGGGTCAAAGAAGCGTTGAATCAAGTCAAAGGCGGTTTTGCTTATTTGCTGATTACAGAAGACGCAATGATCGCGGCATTAGACCCAAATGGTTTTCGCCCTTTGTCGATTGGTCAAATGGTCAACGGGGCTTATGTCGTTGCTTCAGAAACATGTGCCTTAGAAGTGATCGGTGCCGCTTTTATTCGAGATGTCAAACCTGGCGAAGTAGTGATCATCAATGATGATGGTGTGCAGATCGCGCAATATACTTCCGATGTACAACCAGCAATTTGTGCGATGGAATTTATCTACTTTGCACGTCCTGATTCGAATATCGCAGGGATCAATGTACATCGTGCCCGTAAGAATATGGGGCGTTTGTTGGCGCAAGAAGCAGCAGTCGAGGCAGATATGGTGATCGGCGTACCAAACTCCTCTTTGTCAGCTGCCAGCGGTTATGCAGAAGCTTCCGGCATTCCTTATGAATTAGGTTTGGTCAAAAACCAATATATCGCCCGTACCTTTATTCAGCCGACCCAAGAATTGCGGGAACAAGGTGTGCGAATGAAACTTTCTGCCGTCCGCGGGGTAGTAGAAGGCAAACGTGTCATTTTAGTCGATGATTCAATCGTTCGCGGCACGACCATTCGCCGGATCGTTCAACTGTTGAAAGAAGCAGGCGCAAAAGAAGTACATGTAAGGATCGCTTCACCTCCACTAAAATACCCATGTTTTTATGGCATTGATATCCAGACGAGGAAAGAATTGATTGCTGCTCAGTATAGCGAAGCAGAGATTTGCCAAAAAATTGCAGCTGATTCTTTGGCGTTTTTGAGTGAGACAGGGTTGATCGATGCAATCGGGTTGAACTTTGATGCGCCTTATTCAGGTTTGTGTATGGCGTATTTCAACGGGGATTACCCGACGCCTTTATATGATTATGAGGAGAGTTACTTGGCATCGATCGAGTAAAAAGACTGTCGACAGAAGGTGAATAAGCGGCGAGTGCTGAGGTACTTGTGTGTTTTACAGTCGAAATCAGCTATATACAACTCTAGGAGGAAAAAACAGTGGCAAATGCGTATGCAAAAGCTGGCGTGGATGTTCACGCGGGCTATGAAGTAGTTGAACGAATCAAAAAACATGTCAAACGAACAGAGCGTATGGGTGTAATGGGGGCCATCGGTGGTTTTGGTGGTTGCTTTGATCTATCCGCCTACCAATTAAAAGAACCAGTCTTGGTTTCTGGTACAGATGGCGTCGGCACCAAATTGCTGTTAGCGATCCAACGCGATCAGCACCAGACGATCGGCATCGATTGTGTCGCCATGTGCGTCAATGATATCGTGGCACAAGGTGCCGAACCTATCTACTTTCTGGATTATGTCGCAGTAGGTAAAAACGATCCCATCAAAATCGAACAAATCGTTGCGGGCGTTGCAGAAGGTTGTGTTCAAGCCGGCGCCGCCTTGATCGGTGGCGAAACGGCAGAAATGCCAGGCATGTATGCGCCGCAGGAGTATGATTTAGCTGGTTTTGCTGTGGGCATCGTCGAGAAGCAGCAATTGGTGACGGGGGCATCGATTGAAGCGGGATATGATTTGATTGGGTTGCCGTCTTCCGGTATTCACTCAAATGGCTATTCCTTGGTGAGAAAAATCTTTTTTGAGCAAGCCAAGTTATCTGGCGATGAAGTGCTTGCTGAGTTGGGGGACAAATGCTTGGCAGACGTCTTGCTGGAACCAACCAAAATTTACGTGAATGCCTTGAAACCAGTACTAGCACAGCAACTAGCAGCTGGTCTGTCACATATCACAGGTGGCGGCTTCATTGAAAATATCCCCCGTATGCTGCCAGCTGGACTAGGTGCTGAGATTCAGCTGGGTTCATGGGACGTTTTGCCGATTTTCTCATTGATTGCTTCACTTGGTGCTATTCCTGAGCAAGAATTATTCGAGATTTTTAATATGGGAATAGGCATGGTGATTGCTTCAGCACCAGAAAATAGCCAACAAATCCTTGCTCTCTTGGCGGAAAATGGTGAGAAGGGCAGCGTGATAGGTAAAGTGGTGGCACTTGATTCAAAAAGAGAGCCAGCTGTTCGTTTCGTTGAGGAAAAACGATGAAAATCGCTATTTTTGCCTCTGGTACAGGGACCAATTATCAAGCAATTGCTGCTGCTGTTGCTGCAGGTCAATTGCCGCAAGTAGAACTGGCGTTGGTATTATCAGATCGCCCGCAAGCACCTGTTTTGGCTAAAGCGGCTGCAGATCATGTACCAACAGTTTTTGTCGACCCAAAGGCGTACGGGTCTAAAATGGCATTTGAAGAACATGTTTTAGAGATTTTGCAAAATCATCAGATTGATTTGATCGTATTGGCTGGCTATATGCGTATTATCGGCCAGATATTGCTGGCTGCATATCGTGGGAAGATCATCAATATCCATCCTTCGTTGTTGCCGAGCTTTCCTGGCAAAAATGGGATAGCGGATGCCTTTGCTTACGGGGTCAAAATTACCGGTGCTACGGTTCATTATGTCGATGATGGTATCGATACCGGACCAATCATCGCGCAAGAAACGATTCGGATCACACCTGATGATACATTAGCAACCATTACCGAAAAGATGCACCAAATCGAACATCGATTATATCCAGCTGTATTGGCTGAATTGACTGAAAAGGGGTAGTATTTTGAAAAAAAGAGCATTGATCAGCGTTTCAGATAAGAAAGGAATCATCGCATTCGCACAAGCTTTGCATGATATGGATATAGAAATCATTTCAACTGGCGGTACCAAAGCAGCTTTAGAACAAGCAAATGTTCCGACAATCGGTATCGAAGAAGTGACGGGTTTTCCAGAGATGATGGATGGCAGAGTCAAAACATTGCACCCACTGATCCATGGTGGATTATTGGGTCGTCGTGATTTGTCCAGTCATCTGGACGCGATGACACAACATGATATTCATCCAATTGATTTAGTTGTGGTCAATTTATATCCCTTCAAGGAAACCATCAGCAAAGATGGGGTCACAGAAGCAGAAGCGATTGAAAATATCGATATTGGCGGCCCAAGTATGCTGCGATCGGCAGCCAAAAACTTTGCTGCTGTAACTGTGATCACTGATCCGGCAGATTACAATATGGTCTTAGAAGAATTAGCCACTGGAGAAACGACGCTGGCGACCCGAAAAATTTTAGCAGCCAAAGTCTTCCGCCACACAGCTGCTTATGATGCGCTGATCGCCTCTTACCTGACGAATGCTGTTGGCGAAAAACAACCGGAAACATTGACGAATACCTATACTTTGAAGCAGACATTGCGTTACGGCGAAAATAGTCATCAACGTGCTTTGTTTTATCAAACAGCGCTGCCAGTGCCGTATTCCATTGCAAGTGCTGAACAAATCCATGGCAAAGAGTTGTCGTATAACAATATCAAAGATGCGGATGCCGCTTTACGGATCGCCCAAGAATTTACTGCACCAGTTGCGGTGGCCTTAAAACATATGAATCCTTGTGGTATTGGCACAGCAGATACGATCGCTGCAGCCTTTGAAAAAGCTTTTGATGCGGATCCAGTGTCGATTTTTGGGGGAATCGTGGTATTGAATCGCCCGGTGGATCTTGCAACGGCCCAACAATTATCAGCGATTTTCTTAGAGATAGTGATCGCGCCGGCTTTTGCAGCAGATGCCTTGGCACTGTTGACGAAAAAGAAAAACTTGCGTTTATTGACAGTTGCTTTCACTGAAACGGTCAAAGAACCAGAAGTCGTTTCTGTACTTGGTGGTTTATTGGTCCAAGAGCAAGATGATCAGATGGAAACAGCTGATGATTGGCAAGTGGTTACGAAACGTGCGCCATCTGCTGCAGAGATCGAAGCGTTGACTTTTGCTTGGAAAGCCGTGAAACATGTTAAATCGAATGCTATCGTATTAGCCAATCAGCAACAAACAGTTGGTATCGGTGCTGGACAAATGAATCGGGTAGGTTCTGTGAAGATTGCCATTGAACAAGCAGAATCTAGTGGTAATATTGCTGGAGCAGTCCTCGCCAGTGATGCTTTCTTCCCGATGGATGATAGTGTAGCTTATGCGGCAGCGCACGGAATCAAAGCAATCATTCAACCGGGCGGCAGTATCAAAGATCAAGCGTCGATCGCGATGGCGGACAAACATGGCGTAGCGATGGTTTTCACTGGCGTACGTCATTTTAAACATTAAGAGTAGGTGACATATGAAATTATTGATTATTGGTAGTGGCGGTCGAGAGCATGCAATTGCAAAGAAATGTTTAGCAGATCCGCAAGTAAGTCATGTTTTCTGCGCGCCAGGCAATCCCGGAATGGAAAAAGACGGCATCGACTTGATTGCCATTACAGAAAGCAACCACCCAGCGTTGATCGATTTTGCAACCACCCAACAGATCGATTGGACCTTTGTTGGGCCAGAAGTCCCGCTTTTAAACGGTATCGTTGATGACTTTCAAGCAGCAGGCTTGCAGATATTCGGTCCCAATAAACAAGCGGCAATGATTGAAGGCTCTAAAGCATTTGCCAAAGAAATCATGCTGGCGAACCAAATCCCTACTGCTGCTTATCGCAGCTTCACCAACAGTCTTGAAGCCAAGGCTTATATTGAAGATAAAGGTGTGCCAATTGTGATCAAAGCGGATGGATTAGCTGCCGGCAAGGGAGTTGTCGTGGCCTTGACCATTGAAGAAGCTTTTGGCGCAGTAGAATCGATGCTAGAACAAAATGTCTTTGGTGAGAGTGGTGCCAAAGTAGTTGTTGAGGAATATTTGGCTGGCGAAGAGTTTTCGCTTTTGGCGTTCGTCAATCGTGAGAAAGTCTATCCAATGGTGATTGCCCAAGACCATAAACGGGCTTATGACCATGATTTGGGACCCAATACTGGTGGGATGGGGGCTTATTCTCCAGTCCCGCAAATCAGTCAGCAAGTCGTGGATCAGTCGATTCGTGAGGTGTTGCAGCCTGCTGCGCAAGGCATGATCGATCATGGCACGCCGTTTGTTGGTATCCTTTACGCGGGTCTTATCGCTACTAAGGAGGGACCAAAAGTGATCGAATTTAACGCGCGCTTTGGTGATCCTGAAACACAAGTCGTGTTGAATCGATTGGAGAGTTCTTTTCCGGCTATTATCACTGCGCTATTGGCAAATCAAGAACCAGAAATTATTTGGAATGATCAAGCTTCGATCGGGGTCGTGATTGCTGCTGAAGGTTATCCTGGAGCATACCAAAAAGGAATGGTCGTTCCAACAGACGCACCAGATACCGCACAATTTTATTATGCTGGAGTAGCGAAGAACGCTGAGAATGCTTCATTGGTTGCAAGCGGCGGCCGAGTTATGCTGGTTGAAGTCACTGCTTCAGACTTAGCAACTGCCCAAACCGAAGTCTATCAAGCCATTGATTCATTGTCTTTAAATGAAATGTTTTACCGAAGTGATATTGGCGATAAAGCGTTAAGCTTAGCGAGAAAATCATCGAAAACACTTTAAATATTGCACTGCCGATCGTTAGATGGGCAGTTTTTTTATTTTTTTGAATCAACGGTATAGCGTTTTCATAAGATTGTGCTAAAATAAAGTGTACTGTAAAAAGGAGGACCACTCATTGAAAAAAATTAAATTTGGACCAACAGATATCGAAGTTTCTAGCATTATTTTAGGTTTGATGCGGATCAATAATGCCAAAGATCCAGTGAAAGTATTAACCACGGCGATCGATAACGACATTACTTTTTTCGATCATGCCGATATTTATGGTGGTGGCGAGTGTGAAACGATTTTTGCCAGTGCTTTAGCCAAAACAGATGTCAAACGGGAAGATTTATTTATCCAATCAAAATGCGGCATCGTACCTGGAAAAATGTTCGATTTTTCAAAAGAGCATATTATTTCGTCAGTCGAAGGTAGTTTGAAACGGCTAAATACTGAGTACCTTGATGCCTTATTGCTGCATCGTCCAGATACATTGTTTGAACCAGAAGAAGTAGCAGCTGCCTTCGATCAGCTTGAAAAAGATGGCAAAGTTAGACACTTTGGCGTCAGTAACCAAAAACCAGGGCAAATCGAATTGTTGAAGAAATATGTGTCTCAACCATTAGTGGCCAATCAACTACAATTTGGCATTATGCATACTGGGATGATCGATCAAGGAATTCATGTCAATATGACGGATGCAGGAAGTGTCGATCACGATGGAGAAATTCTGGAATATTCTCGTTTACATGATATGACGATCCAAGCTTGGTCACCATACCAATATGGTTTCTTTGAAGGTGTTTTTATTGATAATCAGAAATTTCCTGAACTGAACGAAAAACTGACTGCACTGGCTGATAAATATAAAACCACAGCTACGGGTATCGCTTCTGCGTGGATTTTGCGCCATCCTGCAAATATCCAAGTGATAGCCGGTACAATGACACCGCATCGAATCGAAGAAATCGCGCAAGCTTCTGAAATCGTCTTAACGAGAGAAGAATGGTACGATGTCTACATGGCAGCGGGAAATATTTTGCCTTAATGAGATAAAAAAGAAAAAATTCTCTGTTATAAAGTGTGAATGTTCGTAAATAACGAACATTCACACTTTTTTTACGTTTTTTATTATGATAATGCTTGTGTTTGTGGAGCGTGTGTTATAAATTGTTGTGGGCGTTAAAAATAGGCTCTGCCATTTAACGCTTGCTTCACTCTTATAAAGATTTGGAGGATATTTTTATGTTTGACATGAAAGTTTTTGATTACGAGGATATTCAATTGATCCCGAATAAATGTATCGTGGATAGTCGTTCTGAATGTGATACGACTGTGACACTTGGGAAGCATTCCTTTAAAATGCCGGTCGTTCCTGCAAATATGCAAACGATCATTGACGATAAGATTGCTGAATTTTTAGCTGAAAATGGCTATTTTTATATTATGCACCGTTTTGATGAAGAAGCCCGCATTCCTTTTATCAAAAAAATGAAAAGCCGTGGGTTGATTGCTTCAATCAGTGTTGGCGTCAAAGAAAATGAATATCGTTTTGTTGAAGCATTGGCGGAAGAAAACTTAGTCCCTGATTACATCACGATCGATATTGCCCATGGGCATTCGAATGCGGTGATCAATATGATTCAACATATCAAAAAACACTTGCCAGATGCATTTGTGATTGCTGGGAATGTAGGTACGCCAGAGGCTGTTCGTGAATTAGAAAATGCGGGTGCAGATGCCACTAAAGTTGGCATTGGACCAGGTAAAGTATGTATCACCAAAATCAAAACAGGCTTTGGTACTGGTGGCTGGCAATTGGCTGCATTGCGTTGGTGTGCCAAAGCTGCCCGCAAACCAATCATTGCTGATGGTGGGATCCGTACCCATGGTGATATTGCGAAGTCAGTACGTTTTGGTGCAACAATGGTGATGATTGGCTCATTATTTGCTGGTCACGAAGAATCACCAGGAGAAACGAAAGTGGAAAATGGCGTGGTGATGAAGGAATATTTTGGTTCTGCATCAGAATTTCAAAAAGGCGAGAAGAAAAACGTTGAAGGAAAGAAAATCTGGATTCAATACAAAGGTTCTTTGAAAGATACGTTAGTGGAAATGCAACAAGATCTGCAATCATCGATTTCATATGCCGGCGGAAAAGATTTAGAATCGATCCGCAAAGTGGACTACGTTATCGTGAAAAACTCGATTTTTAATGGGGATACGATCTAAATTTCCGTTTGAAGAGATGTTGCTCAATCAAGCGATTCATTTGCTAGCAGTACTGTTTTTTAACAGTACTGCTTTTTTGTTCGCTGAATGATTTTGTTTTGTGTCAAACTTCGTTATAATAGAAGGAAATGAAATTACATCCAATGTAAAGAAGTGCAGGTGAACAATGACGATCAAAGTTATGTCCATATTTGGAACAAGACCAGAAGCCATTAAAATGGCACCATTAGTGAAAGCATTGCAAACAGACAATCGCTTTGAATCAGTCGTGACTGTGACAGCCCAACATCGGGAAATGCTGGATCAAGTGTTGACTGTCTTTGCCATTGAGCCAGATTACGATTTAGATATTATGAAATTGGGGCAGACATTGACTGGAATCACGACGAAAGTATTGATGGAGCTTGAACCGATATTACAAAAAGAGCGGCCTGATATCGTATTAGTCCATGGAGATACGACGACGGCTTACGCTGCGGCAACAGCCGCGTTTTATCAGCAGATCCCAGTAGGCCATGTTGAAGCAGGCTTGCGGACGTGGAACAAACAATCCCCTTATCCTGAAGAAGCAAATCGGCAATTGATCGATGTGCTGGCGGATTTTCATTTTGCACCGACGAAAGAAAGCCAGCAAAACTTATTGAAAGAAAATCGTGATCCGCAAACGATTTTTGTCACAGGAAACACAGCGATCGATGCAATGAATTATACGATTCAAGCCGACTATGTCCATCCCGAACTTTCTGGCGTAGCTGGGACACAAATTTTGCTGACGATGCACCGGCGAGAAAATCTGGGGCAACCAATGGCGGAGGTCTTTCGGGCGTTGGCGAGAATTGCAAAAGAATACCCCTCGATCCATGTGGTATTTCCAATGCACAAAAATCCGCAAGTTCGCGAAATTGCCCAAAAAATATTAGGGAATATCGATAATGTTGCATTGATTGAACCTTTAGATGTGATCGATTTTCATAATGTTGCCAACCAGAGTGCGTTGATTCTTACGGACTCAGGGGGCGTGCAAGAAGAGGCGCCTTCGCTAGGGGTACCGGTATTGGTTTTAAGAAATACTACGGAACGGCCGGAAGGCATTGCTGCTGGTACATTGAAGCTTATTGGGACTGAAGAAGATACTGTTTATCAAGAAACGAAGCGACTATTAGATGACAAAGCTGCTTATCAGAAAATGGCGCATGCCGAAAACCCTTATGGCGATGGAAAAACCAGTCAGCGAATCGTTGAGATACTTGCTCAAAAACTGACTGCGGATTGATTTTTTTGTTTGAAACAACAGTGAAAAAAAGAAAAGTGTTCAGAAATTGATCGCAGTTCTGAAGGTTCTGAATATAAAATAACGAACTTTTTGTTTGAAAATGGTTGACCTATGTATAAAGTTGGCTTATAGTATCAATAGAAAGAAATAATTGTTAGGTGAGGCTCCTATACGGACACAAGCTGCTGCCGCAAAAGTATCGAGAGATACTTAGTTGGTAGGACAGGTCTAATCGTGAAGGTTAAACCCAAAGCAGCTGATAGTCACAGACTATCTACGCCCTATAGTGCTAAAGCTCTACAATGATCATGACTTTTTTGCGCATGCTTATTGGGAGCATGCGCTTTTTTGCATACGCGCGTGATCCAAGAGTGACTTACTTATCAAAAAGAAAGGAAGATTCACATGGATAACCCCAGTCCCCAGATGAACGCAAGTTTACAGCGAAGAATCACTAGGGGTGGCGCGAGCAGCTCCTAATATAGGAGGAAAAGAGTATGTTGAAAAAATTATCAAAAGATCAAGAATTAAAATTATTGGCAAAATTGTCAGAGCGTGAATTATTAATGGAAATGCGGACATCCTTTCAAGGACTGTCGGAAAAGGATGCACAAGAACGTTTAGAAGAGTATGGCCCAAACAAAGTAGATGCACAAAAGCCGACTCCGGCCTGGTTAATGATCCTAAACGCTTTTAAAGATCCGTTTGTGTTGGTATTGGCCTTATTAATGGTGATTTCCTTTATGACGGGTGATATTGAAGCAGTGATCGTTATGGGTATCATGATTTTAGCTAGTGTCGCGATTACTTTTGTTCAAGAATATCGTTCCCAAAAAGCCAGTTTGGCGTTAAAAGAATTGATTGAGAATACATGTTCAGTGACACGAGCCGGCGTGACGAAAGAAATACCGATGGATGAAGTGGTCCCAGGGGATATTGTCACGTTAGCGACAGGAGATATGATACCCGCCGATGCTATTTTGATATGGACCAAAGACTTGTTTATCAACCAATCTTCATTGACTGGAGAATCGATGCCGGTTGAAAAGTTTGTTGATGCAGGTATCAAAGAAAGCGACACAGATATCTCTGCATTAGACATGCAAGATTTGGTTTTTATGGGTACCGATGTGTTGAGTGGCCAAGGCAAAGCGATTATTCTAAAAACCGGTCAAAGTACATTTTTCGGTGATATTGCACGCAACGCCACCACGAAGCGAGGCAAAACAGCTTTTGAAGATGGTTTGACCAAAGTGAGTAAATTGTTGTTGAGAATGGTCATGGTTTTATTTCCAATCGTCCTTTTGATCAATGGTTTTACAAAAGGTGATTGGAGTGAAGCACTTTTCTTTGCAATTGCCGTAGCAGTAGGTTTGACACCTGAAATGTTGCCAATGATCGTTACAAGCAATCTTGCCAAAGGGGCAATGTCTTTGGCAAAAGAGAAAGTTATCGTCAAGGAGCTGCCTTCGATCCAAAATCTAGGCAGCATGGATGTCTTATGTACCGATAAGACAGGAACAATCACTGAAGATCGAGTTGTTTTGGTCCAACACTTAAACCCATTCGGGCAAGAAGACCAGCAAGTTTTGGATATGACGTATCTAAATTCCTACTATCAAACAGGTTGGAAAAATTTAATGGATATCGCGGTGCTAAATTACTATGAAGAAGCACAGTTAGCTGAACCTTTCCAAGAAGTGACCAAAATCGATGAAATTCCTTTTGATTTTTCTCGTCGCCGCTTGACGGTCGTTGTCAATGCCGATGGCCATCAATTGATGGTCACAAAAGGGGCGGCAGAAGAAATGGAGCAAGTGTGTAAGTATGTTGAGATCGATGGACAAATCATGGCCTTAACAGATGATATTCGCGAAAAATTGCGCCAAGTCAATCTGCGGCTAAACAAACAAGGGATGCGTGTTTTGACGGTTGCTGTGAAACGTGATGCGCATGCCGATGCAGTCTATTCAGTTGCTGACGAACAAGATATGATCATGATCGGCTTTATGGGCTTCTTGGATCCTGCGAAAGAATCAGCGAAAACAGCGATTGCCTCATTACATGGGCATGGTGTCAATGTGAAGGTTTTGACGGGGGACAATGCCATCGTTGCGCAAAAAGTCTGTAAAGATGTTGGGATCGAAGTAGAAAGCTACTTGCTCGGCACAGAGATCGATCGTTTGTCAGACGAAGAATTGGCAGAGAAAGCTGCAGCTACGAATTTGTTCGCTAAGCTTAATCCGATGCAAAAGTCGCGGATCATTGAAACGATTCAAGCGGCCGGACATACCGTTGGTTTTATGGGAGATGGGATCAATGATGCCCCAGCTTTGCGTACAGCAGATGTAGGTATTTCTGTTGATACAGCGGCAGATATCACAAAAGATGCAAGTTCGATCATTCTGTTAGAAAAAAGTTTGAACGTTTTGGATAAAGGCGTGATCGAAGGCCGTAAAGTGTTTACCAACATGATGAAATACATCAAAATGACTTTAAGTTCCAATTTTGGGAATGTCTTTTCTATTTTGGTTGCCAGTGCCTTCTTGCCGTTTCTACCAATGCTATCGATTCAGTTGCTTGTCCAAAATCTAGTGTATGATATGGCACAATTGACGATTCCTTGGGACAATGTTGATCAAGAAGAATTGGCTAAACCAGTCAAATGGCAAGTTGGCGGGTTGTTGAAGTTCACCGTTGGTATTGGACCTGTCAGCAGTATTTTTGATATCACGACTTTCTTAGTCATGTGGCATGTTTTCAGTGCCAACACTGTTCAAGAACAAGCGTTGTTCCAAGCTGGTTGGTTTATGATCGGCTTAACGACACAAACTTTGGTGGTTCATATGATCAGAACCCGCAAATTACCTTTTGTTAAAAGTATTGCATCGCCAGCAGTTTTGCTTTCTAGTGTATTGGCAATTGCCGTTGGTTTTGTGATCATTTTGACGCCATTGCATACGGTATTTGATTTTGCTGCATTGCCATCTTCTTATTGGCCATGGTTTATTGGTATCAACATTGCCTATTTGATAACAGTTGAAATGGCAAAAAGAATTTACATCCATGTTACCAAAGAATGGATCTAAAATAGCAGATCGATGTTTCCTGACTTGAAAAGGGAAATGTCGGTCTGTTTCTTTTTGTCTTGATTCTGTATTATTTTTTTCTCATATTCAAAAAATCGACTAACACACAAGTCGGATCTTTCACAATTACAAATAAGGAACAATGTTTCTATCTGTTAGGGTAAACGCTGAGTGCTGTACTATTCTTAAATGAAAAATAGAATTCCCTTAGAAGATTTTCAAGAAAGCGATTCCTTTAATGTGAATAATTTCACTAATGTTTTCTTAAGAGTTGCTATACTAGGCATCCCTTTATTAAAAAAATTACCCTTTTCACTTGTCATTTTCCAAGTTAAATGATAATTTATAAGAGTAAATGAAATTTCGATAGTACAGATTTAAACCCTGTTACATACGAAAATGACTTTTTTAACAGAGAGGAAAGTGTGTCAAGATGGCAAAAAAACAAAAAGCACTTGATTTCCAAGCGATTTTGGAGCAAGTCAACGCAGATTTTCCAACTTACCAGGCTTTGGATAAAGATGGAAAAATTGTGAATCCGGATTTAGTACCAGATTTAAGTGACGACGAATTAGTGGAATTGATGACTCGTATGGTATGGTCACGCGTATTGGACCAACGCTCAACTGCGTTAAACCGTCAAGGACGTCTAGGTTTCTTCGCGCCAACTGCTGGTCAAGAAGCAAGCCAATTAGCAAGTCAATTTGCTTTTGAGAAAGAAGACGTATTATTACCAGGTTATCGTGATGTTCCTCAATTGATCCAACACGGATTACCTTTGAAAGAGGCATTCCTATGGTCTCGTGGACATGTCGCAGGTAACTTGTATCCTGAAGATTTAAACGCTTTACCACCACAAATCATTATCGGTGCACAATATGTACAAGCAGCCGGTGTGGCTTTAGGTTTGAAAAAACGCAACAAGAAAAATGTTGTATTTACCTATACTGGTGATGGCGGTTCTTCACAAGGGGACTTCTATGAAGCAATCAACTTTGCTGGTGCTTACCATGCAAACGCTGTATTCTACATCCAAAACAACGGTTTTGCGATCTCTACACCAAGGGAAGTCCAAAGTGCTGCGCCAACATTGGCACAAAAAGCTGCAGCAGCAGGTATTCCTGGTATTCAAGTGGACGGTATGGATCCATTGGCAGTCTACTATGTATCAAAAGCAGCGCGGGAATGGGCAGCAAACGGCAATGGTCCTGTATTGATCGAAACATTGACTTACCGTTATGGTGCGCACACCTTATCAGGTGATGATCCAACCCGTTACCGTACGAAAGAAATGGATACTGAATGGCAACAAAAAGATCCATTGGTTCGTTTCCGTACGTACTTAACTGAAAAAGGCTTATGGTCTGAAGAAAAAGAAGAAGAAATTATCGAACAAACCAAAGAAGAAATCAAAGCAGCAATCGCTGAAGCTGACCGTGTACCAAAACAAAAAGTTTCTGATTTCTTGAAAAACATGTTTGAAGTTCAACCACAAAACATTAAAGAACAAATTGCAACTTATGAAGCGAAGGAGTCGAAATAGTCATGGCACAAAAAACAATGATCCAAGCAATTACAGATGCCTTAGCTGTTGAAATGGAAAATGACAAAGAGATTTTAGTCTTTGGTGAAGACGTCGGTAAAAACGGCGGTGTATTCCGTGCAACAGAAGGTTTACAAGAAAAATTTGGCGAAGACCGTGTATTCGATACTCCTCTTGCTGAATCTGGTATTGGTGGTTTGGCTTTCGGGTTAGCTTTACAAGGCTTCCGTCCAGTTCCAGAAATCCAATTCTTTGGTTTCGTATTTGAAACATTTGATGAAATCGTTGGACAAATGGCCCGGACGCGTTATCGTATGGGCGGCACACGTAATCTGCCTATCACGATCCGTTCACCATTTGGCGGGGGCGTGCATACACCAGAATTGCACTCAGATAACTTAGAAGGTTTGATTGCACAATCTCCTGGTATCCGTGTCGTGATTCCATCAAATCCGTATGATGCAAAAGGACTATTGATTGCAGCGATTCGCAGCAATGATCCAGTTGTCTTTTTAGAGCACATGAAACTTTACCGTTCATTCCGTGAAGAAGTGCCAGAAGAAGCATACGAAGTGCCTTTGGATAAAGCAGCAGTTACCCGTGAAGGTTCTGATGTATCCATCATCACTTACGGTGCAATGGTGCGTGAAGCAATCAAAGCTGCTGACAACTTAGCAAAAGAAAATATCAATGCTGAAATCATTGACTTGCGTACAGTTGCGCCACTTGATGTTGAAACAATCATCAAATCGGTCGAAAAAACTGGTCGCGTTGTCGTTGTTCAAGAAGCCCAAAAACAAGCGGGTGTTGCGGCACAAGTCGTTTCTGAAATTTCTGAACGTGCGGTTCTATCACTTGAAGCACCAATCGGACGCGTATCTGCTCCAGATACTATTTTCCCATTCGGTCAAGCTGAAAACATTTGGTTGCCAAATGCAAAAGATATCGAAGACAAAGTGAAAGAAATCGTGAACTTTTAATAGTTAAGAAGGGAAGAATAGACAATGGCATTTCAATTTAAATTACCGGATATCGGTGAAGGAATTGCAGAAGGCGAAATCGTTAAATGGTTCGTCAAAGCAGGGGATACCATCAATGAAGATGATACCTTACTAGAAGTTCAAAATGATAAATCAGTGGAAGAAATTCCATCTCCAGTGACAGGTACGATCAAAAGTATCGTTGTTCCTGAAGGCACGGTTGCCAATGTTGGTGATGTGCTTGTAGAAATCGACGCACCTGGTCACGAAGACAATGAAGGCGATGCGGGTGTTGCTGCTGAATCTCAAACGCCAGCGAAACCAGCTGCTGAACCAACAACTGAGTCAAGTGCAAACACTGCATCAGGATCATCTGAAGGTTCAGGCGTGTTCCAATTCAAATTACCAGATATTGGTGAAGGGATCGCAGAGGGCGAAATCGTTAAATGGTTCGTTAAAGCTGGCGATACTATCAATGAAGACGATACATTATTAGAAGTACAAAACGACAAATCAGTGGAAGAAATTCCATCTCCAGTCACAGGTACGGTTAAAAAAATCGTTGTTGCTGAAGGTACAGTTGCCAATGTTGGTGACGTGCTTGTAGAAATCGATGCACCTGGTCATAACGATGCACCTGCTTCATCTGGTACATCATCTGCAACAGAAGCACCACAAGAAAAAGTGGAGACATCTGGTTCAGCAAGTGTTGTCGAAGCGGCAGATCCAAACAAACGCGTTTTAGCAATGCCTTCTGTCCGTCAATTTGCCCGTGAAAAAGATGTCGATATTTCTCAAGTATCTGCAAGCGGCAAAGGTGGACGTGTGACGAAAGAAGACATTGAAAACTTCTTATCAGGTGGCGGATCATCTGCACCAGCAGAAGCTGCAGCCCCAGCGAAAGAAGAAGCCAAAGCACCAGCAGCTGAAAGCAAACCGGCTGCACCTGCGAAAGCATTCAAGTCTAACTTAGGTGATTTAGAAGAACGTGTTGCCTTGACGCCTACACGTAAAGCCATCGCCAAAGCAATGGTCAACAGCAAGCACACTGCACCACATGTGACATTGCATGATGAAGTAGAAGTAACAAGTCTTTGGGACAACCGTAAGAAATTCAAAGAAGTCGCTGCTGCAAACGGCACTAAATTAACTTTCTTACCATATGTTGTGAAAGCATTGACTGCAACAGTGAAAAAATTCCCTATCTTGAATGCATCTATTGATGACGCAAATCAAGAAATTGTTTACAAAAATTACTACAATATCGGTATTGCAACGGATACAGACCACGGATTATACGTGCCAAACGTAAAAGATGCAGATCGTAAAGGCATGTTTGCAATTGCTGATGAAATCAACGAAAAAGCAAAACTTGCCCATGATGGCAAATTGTCTGCTGATGATATGCGCAACGGTACGATCACAATCAGTAATATTGGCTCTGTAGGCGGTGGCTGGTTCACACCAGTAATCAACTACCCTGAAGTCGCTATTTTGGGTGTAGGTACAATCGCGCAACAACCAATCGTCAATGCTGAAGGTGAAATCGTTGTTGGCCGTGTGATGAAATTATCACTAAGCTTCGATCACCGTATCGTTGATGGTGCGACAGCACAACAAGCAATGAACAATATCAAACGTCTTTTAGCTGATCCTGAGCTATTAATGATGGAAGGATGATTTACAAATGGTAGTAGGAGATTTTGCTGTTGAATTAGATACAGTTGTAATCGGTGCGGGACCTGGCGGCTATGTGGCTGCCATCCGCGCTGCTGAAATGGGTCAAAAAGTGGCAATCATTGAAAGAGAATACATTGGCGGCGTTTGTTTGAACGTTGGTTGTATTCCTTCGAAAGCACTGATCGCTGCAGGACACCACTATCAAGAATCTTTAGATTCAACGATGTTTGGTGTGAATACTGAAAATGTCACACTAGATTTTACCAAAACACAAGAATGGAAAGACAACAAAGTCGTTAAAACATTGACTTCTGGTGTTGGATTCCTATTGAAAAAACACAAAGTTGAAAGTATTGAAGGGGAAGCATTCTTCGTTGATGACCACACATTGCGTGTGATCCACCCAGATTCAGCCCAAACGTATTCTTTCAACAATGCGATCGTCGCAACAGGTTCTCGTCCAATCGAGATTCCAGGCTTTAAATTTGGCGGCCGTGTACTTGATTCAACTGGCGGATTGGCATTAAAAGAAGTACCAAAGAAATTCGTCGTGATCGGTGGCGGTGTCATTGGTTCTGAATTAGGTGCAGCTTATGCAAACTTAGGCGCTGAAGTAACGATTCTTGAAGGTTCTCCTCAAATCTTGCCAACGTACGAAAAAGATATGGTGAAATTGGTTGAAGAAGACTTTGCCAAAAAAGGCGTAACAGTTGTAACTAATGCAATGGCTAAAGAAGCTGTTGACAATGGCGATAGCGTTACTGTTAAATATGCTGTGGATGGTAAAGAAGAAGAAGTAACAGCTGACTATGTAATGGTGACAGTTGGTCGTCGTCCAAATACAGATGACATGGGCTTAGAACAAGCTGGTGTTGAAGTAGGCGAACGTGGATTGATCACTGTTGACAAACAAGGTCGCACAAATGTATCAAATATCTATGCAATTGGTGATATCGTTCCTGGTGCTGCTTTAGCCCATAAAGCAAGCTACGAAGCGAAAATTGCAGCTGAAGCCATCTCAGGCAAAAAAGTGGCTGTCGATTACAAAGCGATGCCAGCTGTTGCCTTTACAGATCCTGAATTGGCTTCTGTTGGCATGACAATCAAAGATGCTAAAGATGCTGGAATCGATGCCAAAGCATTCAAATTCCCATTCTCTGGTAACGGACGTGCATTGTCATTAGGAAAAACAGAAGGATTTATCCGTCTGGTAACGACTGTTGAAGACAATGTCATCATCGGCGCACAAATCGCTGGCTTAGGCGCAAGCGATATGGTATCAGAATTGGCACTTGCTATTGAATCTGGTATGAACGCAGAAGATATTGCCTTAACGATCCACCCACATCCATCATTGGGAGAAATCACAATGGATGCAGCTGAATTGGCGTTAGGTATGCCAATCCATATTTAATCGAATTCGACCCGTTGACTGAAAAGTCAGCGGGTTTTTTGTACAGTTCGCTTCCTATTCTTTATTGCAACTCGATCGTCAAGCTGCCCTTGGTTGCTTTGCCCAGTGCAAGCATGCCGCGATAAAAAATATAGGTTAAGGTACCAGACAACAATACACCAATCAAGCAATAGACTAAGAATCCAGAACGGTCATTGGCAAATAGATTCAGCGGCGCAATCAATGAGTTCAATCCTAACCCAGCCAATTCATAACTAGTGGTAAAGTGAAAGAGCGTGGTTGCCAATGGTGCGCAAATGGCTGCAGAAAGAAAGGGCGGGATCACCATTTGCGGGTTTTTGGTCAGATTGGCAAATTGGACCTTAGGGGTGATCAATCCTTGGGCGATATTGGCGCCTAAATTGTTTTCTTTGAAGGACATGACAGTAAACCCTACAAATTGTGCAGTACAACCGATCAAAGCAGCTGCAGAAGACACTGGATCCAATTGCAAGGCGATTGCCAATGCGACTGAAGAGGCAGGGGTCATCAAAAGTGTACTCCAAGCTACAGCGATCACGATCGATCCCAAGATAGGCGAAATCGTGATCGATTGTGCCATAAATCCGCTGATGGCCAATAACATCGGTGTTGTGACATAAGCAAAACCGACACCGGCCAAACCGCCAAAGAATAAACTGCCTAGCGGAACTAAAATCATATCTAATGGCGTTTTACCAGTCAGCCATTTTCCAATCAAAGCAGCAACAAGACCTGCCATTACTGCACTGATCGGCTGACCGCCTGTCAGTATGACTGCCCCGATTCCTTGGGTCGCGTTGATGCCAGTCATCGTTGTTGCATCAATGGCAGCCTGTGAAAAATACAAACCGTCAGAGGCAATCGTGGCAGCTATCATCGACGTAAAGATCACTAGCGTATTTGTTTTTAATTGATAAGCGATCCCTGCTCCAAAAGCAGGAGCTAATAATAACTTTGATACCGTGCCAATGGTCCCGATCGTGGCAATGCCTGTTAATTGACCAATTGTTTCTAACAATAAACCGACACCCAGTGCAACCAACACTGCATTTGACACACCTAAAGAAACTTTGTAGACATATTCTTTCACCGAAATCTTTTCATTCATAGTTTACTTCCTTTCAAGATCTAAATTGTTTGAAATTTTAGATTTTTCAAATTATAACAATTTGTAGTTTGTCTGTCAATGATAAACAAAGGTTTTATTGTGAATAAAAAAACAAAACTAAGATTATTTTTAACTAGAGAATGATGCGTTTATCTTCAGTCTATTTTTTTATGAATGATCCAAATGTATTTATCACTAGAGGTGGTATATGATATAGTAGGCAAGAGTAAATATCTGTTAAGGTGGTAAATGTATGCGCACACAATCAAAAGGAGCTTTGCGTTTTTATTATACAAGTCTCCAATGTCTGTATTGGATGATGTTTTGTTCTATCTATGGGTTTGCTACGTTGTTTCTGATTGATTTCGGAATCGATCCTGCAAAAATTGGCGGTATCTTGGCTTTGATCAATATCCTTTCTGCAGTTTTGCAACCGTTGATCAGCCAAGTGATCATCAAAAAGCTACATCTGCCTTTGGTTCAGGTTCTAAAGATAATGACTGGTCTGATGATGTTTCTACTCATTCTAGGTACAGTGATACCAGCTTGGACAATCAGCGCTTATGTTCTAGGTGGTATATTGTTGGTATCGATGCAGTCTTTTGTCAATGCGTTGGCTTTTGCCTACATCAATACTGGACGGACATTGAATTTTGGCTTCTCAAGAGCGGGCGGTTCTTTAGGGTATGCGGCGACCTCTTTTGTGATAGGACAGTTATTGGCTCATTACTCAGCAGGTATTTTGCCATTGATCACCTTAGCAGAGGGCTTGTTATTTTTTGCAATTTTATGGCTGATGCCGACTATCCAAAAAGAAATCCGACCGATGATGACTGAAGCAAGCCAGCATTCGCAACATTTGCTTAAAAAATATCCCTTCTTATTCCTTCTGTTTATCGGTTTTAGCTTCTTGTTTAGTTTTCATACAATGATCAATAGTTTTTTGGCCCAAATATTTGGGCACATTGGTGGGGGAAGTAAAGAAGTAGGGATTGCATTGATGATTGCAGGTTTGTGTGAATTGCCGGGCATGATTCTGTTCGAGCGACTTGTCAAACGGAAAAATAGTCAGTTTTGGTTGTTTTTCTCCAGTGTCGCTTTTGCGGTTCGCGGCTTATTGATGTTGTGGGCTGGTTCAATCGTCTTTATGGAAATGACGCACGTGATGCAAGGGGTCAGCTTTGCGTTGTTTATACCGGCTTCGGCATATTTATTCAATCAAGTCTTGGCCGATGAAGACCGAGTCTTTGGCCAGACACTGATTATTATTGCCACGACTCTGGGTGGTGTGATAGGGAATATCTTAGGCGGCTTCTTGGTTCAAACATTTGGTGTGTGGATCATGCTGTTGTGGGGGACGATTTTTGCCTTGACTGGGGCTGCTTTGCTATACTTTGGACTGATGAAACTGCCTGGGCAATCAGGAATCGAGGGAAGAACTTTATCAGACATTAAATAGCTTTTTCAAAAGAACATTTAAAAAATCGCTTAGAAGATTTGGACAAAAAAACCGCTGGTTTCAGCGGTTTTTTCCTTTATTTTTTCTCCAAAACAGCGATGAACGCGCGCATATAATCTGGTAGATCAGGCGGACGACGGCTGGAAACGATATGGCCATCTGTAACAACTGGCGTATCGACCCAAGTTGCGCCTGCGTTGGTCATATCATCTTTGATTCCTGGGGTACTCGTCACCTTTTTGCCTTGCAGAATATTGGCCGAAATCAAAACCCATCCAGCATGACAGATCTGACCGATGATTTTCTCATCTTTGTCCATTTCTTTGACAAAATCAATAACCTCAGGGAAACGGCGTAGTTTATCTGGTGCCCAACCTCCAGGCACTAAGATCGCATCATAATCTGCCGCTTTGATCTCTGTAAATGCATAGGCTGATTCAGCAGGGACACCGTATTTTCCGATATAGGTTTTATGGGCTTCTTGACCTACCAAATCAACTTGAGCGCCTTCTTCTCGTAAGCGATGAACGGGGTACCACAGTTCTAAATCCTCAAAATCGTTGTCGACAAGGGCGATGATTTTTTTGTTTTCTAAGCGCAAATGAAATCCTCCTTTTATCTTTATATACTTACTGTAACAGAAGCGTAAGCAAACACCAAAAAGAACGCTTATAGCGAAAATGAGCCCAAATGGGTAGTGTTGACCTAAGATTTTGATCATTTCGCTTGGATATGTAAGCGTTGTAAAGGATGAGCCCCTCAAGTATAATCAATATGAATAAAAGTATGCGCATAAGGAGTGAAACTATGGATCCAATCGAAAAAGCACGCGTATTTGTCTACCAGAACGCACGACCTTTGGAACTTGCCCGTTGGCAATATCATTTTGAGAACGGGGATAAGCAAAATGTGCTGCAGGCGCTGGAGGTTTATCAAAATGAGGACGGTGGATTCGGTTACGGATTAGAACCTGATAACTGGAATCCCAACAGTACCCCCATTGCTACTTGGATGGCTTGTAATATTTTACGGGAAATCGATTCTCTCGATTCAAAGAATCCCCTTGTAAAAGGAATCTTGACATACTTGTCTAGCGAAAAAGACTTTTCACAAGGAAAGTGGTTCAATCAAGTCCCATCTACAATAGATTATCCCCATGCAATTTGGTGGGAGAGTGCCAAAGGTGTACCTTCTGATAATCCGACTGTTAGTTTGGCAGGGATGATATTAGTCACAAGTGAGAAAGACTCGTTTCTTTATCAGAAGGCGCAAGACATAATCAAACAGGCGGTTGCTGATTTTGTTGAGGAACCAACAAATGAGATGCACACACTTGTTGTCTATCTAGAGATGTTATACTATTGCGAAGAAGCAGACTTCACGTTTGTTCTAGATCATGTTCCGTTTCGAGAATTATTGAAGCGACAAATTCGCCAAACAGTCGCTCCAGATCCTGAAGCGTGGTTTACGGAGTATGTGAGCAAACCATCGGATTACTTTTTAATCAAAAATCAGGTACTAGATATTTTGGATGAAGAAATTTGCCACATTGAAACAACAAAGATTCTTGAGAATCAGTTGGAGGACGGCTCATTTATCGTTCCGTGGGAATGGGGAAATGAGTATTCAGAATTTTTTATCAGCAGACAGTGGTGGAAGTCAATCATCATTATAAAAAATTTCTTGTTTCTGAGGAATTTCGCATGATCAATAGAAAAGTGTTAAAAAAGTATATCTTGTTTTGAAGCGACCCCAAAAAGTTAGGCCAAAAATCTACCTTTTTGGGGTCGCTACATTTCGATGTATGTTTTTGTTATAGTAAATGAAGCTGGATGTTTCTGCCTAATAGTCGATTTTATGATACACTTGAGATGATGAGTAGGAGGAGGAATGCACAATGCGGGATTATCAATATCCTCTTGATTTGGATTGGACAACAGAAGAAATGGTCGCTGTGATGAAGTTATGGGATCAGTTGGAACAAGCCTATGAAAAAGGGATCAATGCCACTGATTTTTTGACTACGTACCAGGCTTTCAAGAAAGTTGTACCTAGTATCGGAGAAGAAAGGCGATTGGGTCGAGAGTTTGAAAACCTTTCAGGTTATTCTCTGTATCAAACAGTGAAAACTGCCAAAGAAACACAAGGCAGACTAAAAATGAACGCAAAGTAAGATCATAGGAAAGGACCGATAATCGCATGCAAGATATCGTTAAAGCAGTACACAGTTGGATAATTGAGGCCGGGGAACAGATCAAAGACAATTTAAATAAAGAAGATCTTCTCGTGGAAACAAAATCAGGACGCAAAGACTTAGTGACCGAGATGGATAAAGCAACCCAAGACTTTCTCATCCATAAAATCAAAACGTACAATCCGGATGCCAAAATTTTGGGAGAAGAAAATGGTTTAGATCAACTCGCTGACTGGAGTGGTCAAGTATTTATTATCGATCCAATCGATGGGACGATGAATTTTGTGTTGGAAAAAGAAAATTTTTGTATCATGATCGCGATTTATGAAGAGGGGAAAGGCCGCTTCGGCTTTGTTTACAACGTCATGAAGAATGAGTTCTTGTGGGGCGGTCCAGAAATTGGCGTCTTCAATAACGGCAAAGAAATTCAGGCCCCTAAAAATATTGCTTTATCAGAAGGCTTAGTAGGGCTTAATTCGCCGATGCTGATCCACAATCGTCACCATGAGACACAAGTCAGTGATCGTTCATTAGGCATACGTATGACTGGTTGTGCCGGGTTTGAATTGATTGCGTTAATCAAAGGGCAGCGAGCTGCTTATATTTCTCATTTGGCACCTTGGGATTATGCACCTGGTGGGGTCTTACTAGAAACACTTGGTTTGAAAATGGCCAATATCGCAGGCGAACCTCTCACCTTATCAGGAAGAGAACTTTTTGTCGGCGGCACACCGAAAGCCTTTGATGAATTGATGGATTTGATGAATCAATAGCCAACTATATGATGATAGGTTCATCGTTTTTTGGGGGCTAAAACATGGATCATGTACTGAAATCAGTACAAAAGAGCACTTGAAAAACAGATATTTTGCGAATATCTGTTTTTTTCTGTAAAAATGAAAACTTTACACTATATTTCAGAAAGAAATTCTGTTATAATGGCTTGTCGAGTGCAATGTCAACAAAGAAGGAGCAAATAGATTGAACTTTAGAAATGATATCCGTAACGTAGCCATTATTGCCCACGTTGACCACGGAAAAACAACATTAGTTGATGAATTATTGAAACAATCACAAACATTGGATAGCCATACGCAGTTACAAGAACGTGCGATGGATTCAAACGCGATCGAAAAAGAACGCGGTATCACAATTTTAGCCAAAAACACAGCTGTTGAATATAACGGCACCAAAGTGAACATCATGGATACCCCTGGACACGCGGACTTCGGTGGTGAAGTTGAGCGGATCATGAAAATGGTTGATGGTGTGGTATTGGTAGTCGATGCCTATGAAGGTACGATGCCTCAAACACGTTTCGTGTTGAAAAAAGCTTTAGAACAACATTTAGTACCAATCGTTGTTGTAAACAAAATTGACAAACCTTCAGCACGTCCAGAACATGTTGTTGATGAAGTATTAGAATTGTTCATCGAGTTAGGCGCTGATGACGATCAATTAGATTTCCCAGTAATCTATGCTTCAGCGATCAACGGAACATCAAGTGAATCAGATGATCCTGCAGATCAACAAAAAACGATGGCGCCATTGTTTGATACAATTATCAAACATATTCCAGCACCAGTAGATAATAGTGACGAACCATTACAATTCCAAGTATCACTACTTGATTACAATGACTATGTGGGACGTATCGGGATTGGCCGTGTATTCCGCGGATCAATCAAAGTCGGCGACCAAGTTGCATTGATGAAATTAGACGGTACAGTCAAGAAGTTCCGTGTTACTAAGTTATTCGGTTTCTTCGGTTTGAAACGGTTAGAAATCCAAGAAGCAAAAGCCGGTGACTTGATTGCTGTCTCTGGTATGGAAGATATCTTCGTTGGTGAAACTGTGACACCAATCGATCATCAAGACTCATTGCCAGTATTACACATTGACGAACCAACCTTGCAAATGACCTTTATCGTCAACAATTCACCTTTTGCAGGTCGCGAAGGTAAATTTGTGACTGCAAGAAAAATTGAAGAACGCTTGATGGCCCAATTACAAACAGATGTATCATTGCGTGTTGAACCAATCGGACCTGATGCTTGGACTGTTTCTGGCCGTGGCGAGTTGCATTTGTCGATCTTGATCGAAAATATGCGTCGCGAAGGTTTTGAATTGCAAGTATCTCGACCAGAAGTTATTGAACGGGAAATTGATGGGGTCAAATGTGAACCATTTGAACGTGTACAAATTGATACTCCTGAAGAATATATGGGTTCAGTCATCGAATCATTAGGTTTGCGTAAAGCTGAAATGCAAGATATGATCAATACCGGGAACGGTCAAGTACGGATCATCTTCTTGGCACCAGCACGTGGATTGATCGGCTATACTACTGAATTCTTATCTATGACCCGCGGATATGGCATTATGCACCACACATTTGACCAATATTTGCCAATGATCCAAGGTCAAATCGGTGGCCGTCACCATGGCGCATTAGTATCTATCGATACAGGTAAAGCGACAACTTATTCGATCATGAGTATCGAAGAACGTGGTACAGTCTTTGTTGAACCAGGTACAGATGTCTATGAAGGCATGATCATTGGTGAGAACTCTCGTGACAATGACCTAACCGTCAATATCACTAAAGCAAAACAAATGACCAATGTCCGTTCAGCAAACAAAGACCAAACATCGGTTATCAAGAAACCAAGAATTCTTTCACTTGAAGAATCATTGGAATTCTTGAATGAAGATGAATACTGTGAAGTAACACCTGAAAGCATTCGTTTGAGAAAACAAATCTTAAACAAGAGCGAACGTGAAAAATCACAGAAAAAGAAAAAATAGGCTGATAAATAAGCCCGCTAAAGTCAGAGCGTCATGCTCTGGCTTTTTTTACGGCAGTCACATGAGAAGCAAACCTTGCAATTTCTTCATAACCTTTTAAAATGAAGAGAGCAAATGAAAAGGAGATAACGATGAAAAATTATCCAGTAGAAAAAAATCAAGAAGTAGAAGTTGAGATTCTAGATCTTTCCCACGAAGGCAACGGCATCGCGAAAGTCGATGGCTACTTATTATTTATCGAAAATACATTGCCAAAAGAAAAAGTCTTGGCTAAGGTATTGAAAGTCGGCAATAAATTTGGCTTTGCCAAAGCAATCAAGTTTTTGGAAACCAGCCCAGATCGTCAAGAATTGCCGAATGAGGCGTTATTACGTACGGGTATCGCACCATTAAGCCATTTAAGTTATGACAAACAATTGGCATTCAAACAACAACAAGTTGAAAACGTCTTGACCAAAATCGCTAAGCTTGATGTACCGGTTTTACCGCCGATCGGCATGGAGCAACCATTTGGGTACCGCAACAAAGCACAGATTCCAGTTCAAAAAATCAATGGTGAACTGACGACCGGCTTTTATCGCAAAAATAGCCATACTTTAGTACCAATCGAAGACTTTTATATCCAAGAACCACAGATCGACCAAGCAATCATCAAAATCAGAAATATTTTGCAACGTTTCAATGTGAAGGCATACAATGAAGAAGCTCATGAAGGCTTTTTGCGTCACATCGTTGTTCGTCGTGGGCATCACTCTGGAGAGATGATGGTGGTCTTGGTGACGAGAAAACCTAAATTCTTCAAAGGGGAAGAAATCGCGACAGTGATCCACGAAGAAATTCCGGAAGTCGTATCTGTCATCCAAAATATCAATGAAGAAAAAACCAATGTCATCTTAGGCGAATTTGGCCGTGTGTTATACGGCAAAGAAACCATTGAAGATCAGCTATTGGGCAAAACTTTCCAAATCTCAGCGAAATCATTTTATCAAGTCAATACGGAAATGACTGAGGTATTGTATCAAAAAGCTTTTGAAATGGCTGCATTGCAACCAGATGATGTCGTTGTTGATGCCTATGCCGGCATTGGTACGATCGGTATTAGCTTAGCAGACAAAGTCAGTGAAGTATTAGGGATGGAAGTTATTCCTGAAGCGGTTAATGATGCCAAGGCAAATGCCAAACGCAATGGGGTAGAAAATGTTCATTATTTCGTCGGCAAAGCCGAAAAAATCATGCCGCAATGGTTGCGTGAAGGCATCCAACCAACAGTTGTCTTCGTTGATCCGCCACGTAAAGGATTAGACGCATCATTTATCGAAACCACAGCAGCTGTTGCACCAGAACGAATCATTTATATCTCATGTAATCCAGCAACATTGGCTCGTGATTTGGCTTTGTTTGCAGAACATGGCTATGCAACGAAACAAGTGCAACCTGTTGATTTGTTTCCTCAAACAACGCATGTTGAGTGTGTTGTTTTGTTGGAGAAGAAATAAATTATACGACTTCGCATTACATGAAGTGAAGGATATGATAGATATTTTTTACACCAGTTAGGCAGATTTGCTTGACTGGTTTTTTATGTTTTTCACTTCAATTAAAAGGTTATTCCTATAATTTGCTGTAAAGTGGTATTATAATAGATGTAAGCGTTTGTTTATAGATCAAGTTTGGAGGGATTGATATGGCAACGATTGGTGTATTCTCTCACAAGGATATTACGTCTAAGAATAATTTTTTTTCAAGTTTTAAAGTGCTGATAGAATCAGCTTTTTATGGCAATAATGTCACCTGGATCAAAGATTTAGACGCTGCCTATCACTTAGCAAAAGACGCACCTGGCGCGGTCGTTACGGATATGCCTGTAACACATACTGAAGAGTTGGGCTTACCTCATGATGCCAAAGTGATTGTCTTTAATGATGGGAAAGTTGTTGGACGAACTGCGGCAGCGCGTCGTATAATTGGACAACCTGGTATTGATAAGGGAATGTATGAGGCTGTTTTACGGGATGCTTTATTTCAAGGAACGCGTAAAAAATTTTACAGTGTGGAGGTTGTAGTCGGATTAGACAATGAGTTTATGGTCAAGTCACACCTCTTGCTACCTGAGAATTATGAGACCAATCTTTATTCTTATTTGTTGAACTTTCAATTGATGTCTCAAAAGTGGAGTGAAGAGTATCAAAGCTCGAAGACATTTCCCGAGACAGACATTTTTTTGTATGCTGATCCTGATTGGTCTCATCCTGATTTTCCACATGGATTGACACTTTTTGATCCAGAACATAATGTCGCTGCAGTATTAGGTTTAAATTATTTTGGTGAATTGAAAAAAGCAACATTAACATTAGCTTGGGCTACCGCGCATCGCAATGGATTTTTGGCCTGTCATGGCGGAATGAAACAATACCTTTTGCCGAATAAAAAATTTACAATGGCTGCTTTTGGTCTTTCAGGATCGGGCAAATCTACAATTACATTAGCCCAACACAAGGGGAAATACGATATAAAAGTTCTTCACGACGATGCATTTGTGATCAATCAAACAAGTGGAGCTGCAACAGCATTGGAACCGTCTTATTTTGATAAAACAGAAGACTACCCACTCACTCATCCTAATGTGCAATACTTTGTCACTTGTCAAAACGTTGGTGTGACGATATACGATAAAGGAAAAAAGGTCATAGTCACCCAAGATATCCGAAATGGGAATGGACGTACAGTAAAATCGCGGTATGCTACACCTAACAGGGTGGATCATTTGCATTCAGCAATCGACGCAATTTTTTGGATCATGAAAGATGATAGTTTACCACCAGTGGTGAAAATCGATGATCCAACTTTAGCAGCAGTTTTTGGACTTACCTTGGCTACGAAGCGAACGACAGCTGAACATATAATCGGTGCGATAAACATGGACGAATTGGTCATTGAACCTTATGCGAATCCATTTAGAGTCTATCCGTTAGGTGAAGATTTTATGCAGTTCACGCAATTATTTAAGGAAAATCAAACTGCTTGTTATATACTGAATACAGGATTTTTCAAAGATAAAAAAATCACGCCTGAAGTGACTTTAAATGCGATTGAAAAACTTGTTGAGGGAGTGGCAGAATTCAAAAACTTTGGCGTAGTTACTGAAATGAGCTATTTTCCAATAAAAGGGTTTGAAGTTGATTTTGAGGATGCTACGTATGTAACGCTTTTAAAGGCGCGTATGGAAAAACGGCTCGATTATATTCTGGCCCAAGATACGGAAAATGATGGGTATAATAAACTACCTAAGGAAGTCGCGCTATCCATGAAAAAAGTGATTTCTGAATTAAACAATATTTAGCAGATCCTTATAATTCGCGCTACAATGATTGATAGATATATTTAAGGTAAGAGGAAGGAGAAGCTGAATCCGAGATGCACACATCCAACCATAAAGCATGTATCAAGCCACCCCGATTAAAGAAAGGTGACCGAATCGCAGCGTTATCTTTGTCTAGTGGTATGGCCGGAGATCCTGCTATTCGATGGCGCTATGAACAAGGAAAGCAACAATTGACAGAGTTGGGCTTTGAAGTTGTAGAGCCTGCTTTAACGTTAGCGGGATCATCAGTAGTTTACCATGATGTGAAAGGGCGAGCGGCTTGTTTGCATGAGGCATTGTTAGATAATGAAATCGCAGCAATCATCGCCGTAATTGGTGGTGATGATAGCTATCGTTTATTCGAATTTATTGATATTGAGTTAATTCGATCACATCCGAAAATATTTATTGGTTATTCTGACAGTACATCCATTCACCAGATGTTTCGTATGGCGGGTGTGGTATCATTTTATGGTCCTTGTTTATTGGTTGACATGGCTGAGAATGGCGGTATTTTTGATTTCACCAAAAATAGTTTTGAGCACATTTTGATGAAACATAATGTGACCTACACGTTTCCTTGGCGCAAAGAGTGGACGAGTCAATTTGTTTCGTGGGATGAAGCAAATAAAAAGGTATCTCGTAAGATGCAGCCAGATGAAGGCGGCATCACGTTGCAAGGAAGCGGGATAGTAGAAGGTAGATTGATTGGCGGATGTTTTGAAGTCTTGTCTATGTTGCGTGGAACATCCCTTTTTCCAGCAAAAGAAGATTTTAAAGAGGCACTATTATTGTTAGAAACATCAGAAATGCATCCAGATCCTATTCAATTAGAAATAGATCTCAGAACATTAGGGGTTATGGGCGTGTTGCAAGAAGTAAATGGTCTGCTTTTTGGCAAACCACAAGATAATCTGCATTTTGAATCGTATCAAGTTTCAATCCGCAAGGTATTACAAGAGTTTCATTTAGATGATTTACCGGTACTCTATAATTGTAATTTTGGTCACACAGAACCTAAATGGACGATTCCGTTAGGTGTGACTGCACGGTTGGATATAGAGAATAGAACACTGACTCTATTGGAATCAGCTACAGTCTAAGTGCGGAGATAGATAAAGCTTCCCCTCATGCATAGGCATGTAGGAGAAGCTTTGTTTGTTATCAATCATCTTTCTTTATCAAATCAGAAGCGCCAGCAAAATGCTCAATCAGCGCTTTGACATCCAGCCCAGTGGTTTCCTTTAATGTCTCTTGGCTGGATGCCAACAGATTAGTGGCGTAATTGGTCACTCGATTGGCGCCGCCACCTTCGCTTGATCCGGTATCCACGACTGATATTTTGTCAATATTGCCTAATGGTGCTGCTGCCTCTTTGACTAAAGCTGGCATGATTTCGACGATCATGCTGAGGATCGCAGCTTCGTCATATTTTTTGAAGGCTTCAGCGATCTTTTCCTTGGTTTCAGCTTCAGCCCTGCCTTTGGCCAGTGTGGTTTCCGCTTCTGCTAATCCAATCAAACGGATTTTATCTGATTCCGCTTGGGCCATGGATTCGGTGCGAAATTTTTCCGCTTCTGTGGTGGCTTGTGCCAAGCTCTTTTTGGCTAATGCATCTTGTTCGTAGGCATAACGGTCAGCATCGGCTTTCTTTTTGACTTCAGCGTCGTATTGCCGTTCACGTCTTTGGATTTCTTTTTCTTCCAACTCGATTTGCTTTTGCCGTTCAATGACTTGGACTTCGATTTCTTGGGCAACGACTTGTTGCTTAATGATCGCACTCTGGAGATGATAGGCTTGATCAGCGTCGGCTTTGGCAATATCTTGTTCTTTCTTATATAACGCCAGTTTTAGTTCTTTTTCTTTCAATGCTTCTGCGATTTCCGTCAATCGCTTAGATTCGGCTGTTTGTGATTCTTGTTCTGAGCGGGCTTTTTTGATACGGGTTTCTTTAAGTGCTTCTGCTTCGGCAATCTCCGCATCTCGTTTGACTTGTGCGATCCGCGGTTTGCCGAGAGAATCCAAATAACCATTCTTGTCCCGCACTTCCTTAATGGTGAAGGAAACAATAATCAGGCCCATCTTTGCCAAATCGACCGAAGCAACTTCTTGCACGCTTTGGCTGAATTTATCACGATTTTGATAAATTTCTTCAACAGTCATCGAACCTAGGATCGATCTGAGATGGCCTTCAAGGACTTCACGGGCTTCGTTTTCCAGTTCATCACGGGTCTTGCCTAGGAATTGTTCGGCTGCTGTGGCAATTTCTTCCACAGATGAACCGATCTTGATGATCGACGTACCATCGCACATCACAGGCACGCCTTGTTCAGTGTAGACTTCTGGGGTTGACACATCTAGCTTGCTGGATAACAAGCTGATTCGATTCGATCGTTGAAAAACAGGGAGGACAAAAGCGCCACCGCCACGAACGATCTTGATTCGATTATTACTGTCATCGGCATGAACATTTTTTTTGCCTAAATAACTGCCACTGATGATCAGTGCTTCATCAGACTTGGCTGTTTGATATTTAGAGACGAAGACGATCAGCAACATCAATAGAATAAACAAGAGTAATGCAATTGGAATGAACAGTGTTGAGTATAGAATTGACATAAAACACCTCTTTTTAAAGTTTTAGTTGTTGGTCAATGTAGGGTACGACATAACAGACCCGATCTTTGATTTCAATGATCAACACACTCGTCCCGGCTGCCATCGGTTCGTCAATGGGCTGGAAGGCTGCGGCTGGTCGATTGGTCGAGCCAGTTACGCTGAGCAATTGGATCTCACCAAGGCCATGACAGGGAATGGGGGTCAATATGGTGGCCACGCGGCCTTCAAAACTTTTTTCAGAACTGGATAGTGTGGACTCGGCTTGACGCAAAGGAACTAAGATGTAGAAGTTTAGTAGGAAAACAAGACCGGTGGATAAAGCACTGCTGATCAAGAAGATAATCAGTGAAGAACATGTGAACCATTGTTCACCGACATAACCGATTAAGCTGAGAAAGGCGATCCACGGAATGATCAACATTGGATCCACCGGACCGTCGAAATCAAATACATCACCAAACATCAGCAATACAACCGCTAAAAAAGCACAAATGACTAACAGTGTAAAATAAATTTGCTCTGGGGCATAGCTTTGGAGCACGTATCATACCTCCTTTCGGCTAAAATAGACCTGCTTTTCAACCGCCATAAAAAAGATTTATTGAACAACGATCGCGGGTTGTAAGCGATATCTTAATTCTATTATAAGCATAAAAGTATCTATTAGTCATAAAAATGAAAAAAATTAAATAATAATGAATAATATATTGTGTGTTTGAAGAGGAGGAAAGAGGAGCAAATCGGAAAAGTATTGACAAATCCTTGAAATCAAAGTAAATTAAGCAAGGTATACTTTGATTATGCCCGTCCATGCAGGGCAATTTCAAATTTATGCGCAAGGTGCGAATAAAGCGTAACCAGCTTTTTTACTAGAAGATCTATCAGGTGCAAAAACGGGGTGAAAGTAATGAATCAAAAAGAAAAAATGCTCGAATTAATCAAGCAAAAACAAGGTGGCGGCCGTTCAAAAAAAATGGAATCACCGAAAAATGACCGCAAGAATATGCGTAAGGGCCCAAAAATCTACAATAAATAATTTCGACACCAAAGAACCATGATCGCAAAAAATCGATCATGGTTCTTTTTACGTTATTTCAGGTTCATCTATGACAGCAGTTCAGTTAAAGCCGGCATATCACGGACTTGGTACTTTTCTTTGAAAACATTGATTTCTTCTGCACTGAATTTTTGAGGATCCAGCTGCAACTTTTCTACAGGGAGTGGCCGTTCATTGGCAATCTTGACGTCGATCACGACAGGTGCTTTACTGTTTTTTGCTTGATCGAAAACCATTGGCAGGTCATTGATCTCCGTCACTGTATATCCTTTGGCGCCGAGGGCTTCGCCGACTTTGCCAAAATCAGCTCCTGCCAACTCTATACCAAACTTGGTTTGTTCGGTGTCTTCTTGTTCAGCCTCAATAAAACCAAAAGAATTATTGGAAAACACCACATTGATGATCGGTAAGTTGTATTTGGCTTGGGTGATAATGTCTTGCATCTGCATCGCAAATCCACCATCGCCGCTGAGTGTGAAGACTTGGCGATCAGGATAACTTAACTTGGCTGCAATACCGTCAGGTACGCCATTGCCCATGGTCGCAAACCAGCCAGACGTGGTAAAGCGTTGTTGGCCGTTCATCTCAAGATGTCGAATACTGTGGATCGTCACATTGCCGACATCTGTGACAAAGATGGCATCGTCTTTTGCAATACGGTTGATTTCTTTATAGACGGGTTCTGGGCGCAATGGGACTTGATTGTCGTTATCAAAAAGATGCCGCCATTTGTGCCAATTTTGAATGTTTTTCTGATTGGCATGCAACCAGTCATCTGCTGGGCGAGATTGGCCCATTTCAACCCATTTTTGTAAGGCAGTGGTCCCGTCACCGAGTATAGATACGTCTGTATGATGTCGACGGCCAAATTTTGAAGCGTCGATATCCACTTGAATGAATTTGGCCTCTGGATTGAAAAAACGACGCCCAAATGGAAAATCACTACCGACAAACACAATCAGATCGGCAATAGCCAATGCTTCATTGGCTGGCTTGGTAGCCACTCGACCAGCAAAGCCTAGAAAGTTTTCGTATAAATCTGGTACGATCCCTTTAGCTAAGACGGAAGCCGCAACTGGCATGGAGAAATGAGTTGAAAAAGATTTGATTGCTTCAAAGCCGCCAAAAACACCTTGACCAATGTAGAGCAACGGTTGTTTTGCTTGTTCGAAGTAGGGTAGTGCGTCAGCCAAATCAGATGTAGCTGGTTGAAAGACGGCGGTTTTATGATTGGCTGCTGTCGCGATATCAAGCGCATCGATCTCTGCAAAACCAAAGTCGACAGGTATCGTTACGACAGCCACACCACTGAATTTATAAGCGGCTTTGATTGCTTCATCGACGACATGGGGCAAGCTTTCTGCTGACATCACAGTTCGGTTGTAGATGCTGACATCGGCGAACATCGGGTTTTCATTCATCTCTTGGAAATCGTTATAATTCATTGATGTAGAGGCTACTTGTCCTAGTAAGGCTATAACAGGGACGTTGTCCATTTGCGCGTCATAAAGTCCATTGATCAAATGGGTCGCTCCAGGACCTGCAGAGCCAAAGACAGCACCGACTTTGCCAGTTAATTTTGCATCTGCTGCCGCAGCTAGCGCGCCAGCTTCTTCGTGACGGACTTGAATATATTGGACACTTTGACGTTCATGGAATAAGGCGTCCATCGTTGAATTGAAGGAACCTCCAGGAATACCGTAAATATGATCGATTTCCCAAGCTTCAAAAACTTTGACCATTGCAGTACCAGCATTGATTTTTGCCATTACATTCACTCGCTTTCATTTTTTTTTACTAACACAAGTATAAACATTTACTGTAAAGACAACAAAGAATATGGCTTTCAATGGGTGAAAATATGCAGAGAACAAAGTTTATTTCTTCTTGTTCCAAGATTCGTCGATGATATTTTCGTGGCCTAGGTCACTCGCTAAAGACAAACAAGGAAAACCGTTGTCAGCGGTTTTCCTTGTTTGTTGAGTCAATGGGGGGACAGTTCTTTAATTTGTCAAAATCATACGCTTCTTTTTCGGGCAATAATTCATAATGCAGTTTTTGGGTCAGATCATCATGGATAATATGCAATATGTGTTTTTCCTCATCTACTGGTCCTAAACTCATAATTGTGAAACGATTATCAATGACTTCTAGATTTTGGAGCGCGCCAGAAAAAACTTTACGAATATGATGGGCAATTTTTATTTTTTGGTCGGCTTTTTCAACTGCTTTTGCTAATGTAAACCCTTCATCAAGAAATCGTTTGATCATTTCTACCTTGACGACGGTGGGTAAGCGGTACTTGCGGGAGACATTTTCTTCTTGTGTGACAGATGCAATAAAACCTTTTTGTTCCCAATAACGTAATTGCCTTGGTGAAATATCATACATTTGACTTAATTCGCTTATGCCAACTAACAGGTTATCGTTCTCCATGAGATTTCGAAACAGATGAGACATATGAACTCCATTCTTGTAAAGGTATTTATCTATATTGTAACTTGTTTTACTTTTGTGTCAAGTAGGTTGACAAACAATAGCAAAAGTTTTAAAGTAAAGAGTGCTTTATGAAAACTAATTTGAAAAGAGTGTGAAAAATGTCAAAGAGTCGTCCTTTAGATATATATGGCAAACCATACAATCGTTCGTTATTGGTCATGGTCTTGCTGATTGGTACATTTTGTACTGTGTTGAACCAAACGTTGTTAACAACTGCTTTTCCAACATTAATGAAAGCTTTTGATATCACAGCGTCAGATGTTCAATGGTTAACCACTGGCTTTTTATTGGTGAATGGGATCATGATTCCGATCACTGCGTGGTTGATCAATAAATTCAGTTCCAAAAATCTATACATAACTGCAATGAGTATTTTTCTTGCTGGAACAATTGCTTGTTTTGTCGCACCAAATTTCTCAACTTTGTTGATTGGTCGTTTAGTCCAAGCGGCAGGTGTTGGGATTTCGATGCCATTATTGCAAAATATTATGCTATCGATTTTTCCACCTGAAAAACGTGGTTCAGCGATGGGAATGTCAGGGATCGTGATTGGATTGGCGCCTGCTTTAGGACCAACCCTTTCTGGTTGGATCATTGATCACTATGACTGGCGTTATTTGTTCGGCATGGTGATTCCAATTGTTGTCCTCGTTCTGATATTAGCTATTTTCTTGATGAAGAGTGTGATTGAACTTTCTCATCCCAAAATTGATATTATTTCAGCATTATTGTCGACTGTTGGTTTTGGTACGTTGCTCTATGGTTTCTCAAGTGTTGGTGACAAAGGTTGGGGCAGTGCTGAAGTGATCGGTTTCCTTGCAGCTGGTGTTATTTTCATTGCTATCTTTGCATGGAGACAATTGCACATTGAGCACCCATTCTTAGAATTGCGTGTCTTTAAATCAAATACATTTACCATGGCGTCGATTCTATCTGGTGTCACCAATATGGCAATGATCGGTGCTGAAATGGTGTTACCATTATATATTCAAAATATTCGCGGTGAGTCAGCTTTCCATTCCGGATTGATGTTATTGCCAGGTGCTTTGATCATGGGGATCATGATGCCGATCACTGGAGCAATTTTTGATAAATATGGTGCTAAACGTTTGGCAATTACCGGGATGTTTATTTTAACTGCTGCAACCTTGCCATTTGCGTTCTTGACTAAAGATACACCGATTTTGCATATCATTATTCTTTATTGCATTCGGATGTTTGGAATATCCATGGTGATGATGCCTGTCACGACTTCTGGGATGAATGCTTTGCCAACGCATTTGATGAGTCATGGTACTGCTGTGAATAATACATTCCGTCAAGTTGCTAGTTCGATCGGTACAGCTATCTTGATCAGTGTTTTATCCAATGTCACAAAAGGGAATTTGCCAAGTGATCGTTTGTTAGATGCAACGCCGCTGGCCTACAAAGATAAAGCCATCGAGGCAACTTTATCAGGTTATCATGCAGCATTTTATGTGGCAGCAGCCTTTAGTTTAGTTGGTTTCTTATTTGCTTTCACGCTTAAAAAGAAAGAACCAACGTTGACTGTACTTAAAGGAGGTGCGGATCAATGATCTTAGTTTTGATCGTACTTAGCGTATTAGGCTTCGCCTTATTGAATGTTTTCGCCAAGAAGACGTGGCAAACCGTCCTTTCATTGGTTTTAGGGGCTGTGTTCATCGCTAGTTTGGTGGCGCTAATGGCCAATTTGACTTATCATTTTGGCATGGAAAAAGAAGTTGCCAGCAAAACAACAGCTTTGGTGTCAAGTGGCGATAGTGACAATTTTGATTTGCTTTTGTATCAACCATTAGGAGATGGAACTGAAAAAGTCTATCTGTATAAAACGGATGCTGCTCAAGATGAACCAAAACAAACAGGGACAGATAAAGTCACCAATGTGGTTGAGACAGGGGCAGATAAAGCCCAACTAACGACGGATACGACCCGCTGGGTATATCAAAGTGATTTCTACCGCTTCTTATTCGGTATTGCGGATAATGATGGCGAATTTATCGAACGCACCAATACATTCTCTGTACCAGATGCCTGGGAAGTGTTGAGTGTTGATCAAGCTAAAAAATTGGCAGCATTGGCTAAAGAACAAGCAGATACCATGAAAACGGAAGGATAAGCCTATGTCCAAGAAAAAATGCAGGCAGCGCTGATAGCTGATCCAACGATGGATGAGTCTGAACAGCAAGCCAAAATTGCTGAGTATACGGCCGCGTATCAAGCAGAAGCTATGAAAAAATTAGTGGAAGAAGCGAAGAAATAGAAGTAAATATCAGCGTGAGTACTTTTGCTGATAGCCTAAAAACAGGTATGAAGATCCTTTGATGGCATCTGGCATACCTGTTTTTTTGCGTGTAAAAATTGTACGAATAATCTACACCTTTGGTTTGACAGCCAACAAAATAATTTGAAACCAAAAGAGAAAATGAAAAAAACAAGTACGGCTGATCGCCAGATGGCGTGATTGCGTACTTGTTTTTTATTCATCATGATTGGGTCATCAGCTACATCCAGCAAATGTGCATGCTTCGATTCGGTCAAAGGCTTCCTTTAATATATCCATTGACTGTGTTGCCGCAAGACGTACGTAATCCTCACCAGTTGTTTCACCAAAAGCTTTCCCTGGGATCATCAACACGCTAGTTTCTTGCAGCAATTTTTCTACAAATGCGACAGAACTTAATCCGCTCCCTGAAATATTGATAAAGGCATACATACTGCCTTTGACAGGAGATAGCGTGAGGAAGGGAATTGACCTTACACGTTCTTCAATATAGCTTAAGCGTTCTTTGAAGACTGCTACAACTTGCGGAACCAATTCATCGTAGTGGTTAAGGGCATAGATACCAGCACGTTGCGAAGGTGTCGGTGCTGAATAAGCAATTGCTTCATTGATCAATTTGGCTGTGAGGTTGATCGATTCTGGTGCGATCATATAGCCGATCCGCCAACCTGTCATGGCAAAGGCTTTTGAAAAACTACTGAAAGTAATCGTATGCTCAGGGGCAAATGTTGCCATTGGAACAAAGGTTTCATCGAAGCAAAACGCTTCATACACTTCATCAGAAAGAATCAGTAAATCGTGCTTGATGGCTACTTCCGCTATTTTTTTGAACGTTTCAGGAGAGAAGACTGCGCCAGTTGGATTATTTGGTGAATTGATAATGATGGCTCTGGTTTTATCTGTGATCGCTGCGGCCAAAACCGCTACGTCGATTTGAAAATCGTCTTTTTCAAATGTCGGGATGAAGACTGGTACGCCGCCCGCAAGCTCGACTTGTTGTTTATATGGGGAGAAGTAAGGCTCATGAATGATCACTTCATCACCAGGGTTCAATATCGCCGATAATGCCAAATACATACCATGTAAAGCCCCAACAGTGCCTCGGACTTGGGAAGGGAAGAAAGTTAAACCATAGTGCTTTTGATAAAAATCAATGACGGTTTGAATAAAATCAGCACTGCCGTCGGACGCTGTATATTTTGTATGACCTGCTCTGACATCCTCAAAAGCGGCGTTAAAGATCGTTTCGTCAGTGATCAAATCAGGATCACCAATCGATAAATCAATCAAATCAGGTGTTTTTTTCGCCAAAGTAGCGATTTCCATTAGTAAATTTTCAGCAGGCGCTTGAAATCTTTCTGCGATCAAAGGACGTTCCATTATATTGTCATCTCCAGTTTCTATAATACTTTGCTTAAAAAATCTTGGGTACGGCTATTTTGCGGGTGATCAAAAATTTCTTCTGGGGTTCCTTGTTCTTGAATGATCCCATCAGCCATAAAAATCACGCGATCGGCCACTTCTTTAGCAAAGCCCATTTCATGGGTCACTACGACCATCGTCATGCCTTTTTCAGCCAATGTCTGCATGACGGCCAACACTTCGCCGACCATTTCGGGGTCTAATGCTGAAGTGGGTTCGTCAAACAGCATTACATCAGGATCCATTGCCAAGGCACGAGCGATAGCCACACGTTGCTGCTGGCCACCAGACAAACTGGCTGGATAGCTGGCGGCTTTATCTGCCAATCCTACCTGATCAAGCAAATCTTGCGCAGTTTTTTCCGCAGCAGTTGGCGCCATTTTTTTGACTTTGATAGGACTGAGGGTTAGATTCTCTAAGACTGTTTTATGAGGGAATAGATTAAAGCTTTGGAAAACCATGCCCATTTTTTGGCGAATTTGATCAATATTGACACTTTTTGCCAGTAAATCATTGCCTTCAAAAGTGATTTTACCCGCTGTAGGCTGTTCGAGTAAATTCAAGCAGCGCAAAAATGTACTTTTTCCGCTGCCGGAAGGGCCGATGATCACTACCACTTCACCTGGCGTCACCGCTAAATCGATTTGATTTAAAACAGTATTATCACCATATTTTTTCACGAGTTTTTCGACTTTAATCACTAGTTTTCATTCTCCTTTCGGCAACACCCAATAAGCGTGATAGGGCGAAGGTCAATACAAAGTAAATCAATGATACGATAACATAAGGCAAGAATGGCTTGAAGCTGGCACCCTGGACCACGCCTGTTTGGAAGATCAATTCAGAGACACCAATCACTGACACGACGGATGATTCTTTGATAACTGTCACAAACTCATTGCCTAATGCCGGCAAAATATTTTTGATTGCTTGAGGGAAGATAATAAAACGCATTGCTTGAATGTGATTCATCCCTAATGATCGAGCAGCCTCCAGCTGGCCTTTGTTGACTGCATTGATCCCAGCACGAATGATTTCTGCCACATAAGCGGCACTGTTTAAGGCCAAAGCGATACAACCTGCAGTCAATTTTGACAAATCAAGACCCAAGACACCTGTACCGAAGTATACGATAAAAATTTGTACGAGCAAAGGCGTACCACGCACATATTCGATATAAACTGCAGCGATGATTTTCAATACCTTTGTTTTAGAAAGTTTCATAAATGCTAGCAAGCACCCGCCGATAGAACCGAATAAAACACCCACAAAGGCAAGGAATATCGTGTAGCCGGTTCCCGAGATATAGAATGGTAAGTACTTAGCAAAGAATCCTTGTTCCACGGTGTCTTCATTGCCAAACATCAGTGCATTGGCTTCAGCTTGATACTGGGACAACAAATCGTTGTTAATGATCGTATCAATCGAGGCATTGACTTTTTCCAATAGGACGGGTGCTTCTTTAGAGATCGCTATTGCGGTTTCTTTCGTGCCGTTTTCAAAACGCACATTGTCTGCAATCGCTAGTTGATCATTGGACATCACATACGCATCGGCGACAGGTCCTTCCATTACGATGGCATCAATTTTGCCTGAGGTTAGATTGGTGATCAAATCCGGCACTTTTTGCAAAGAAGTGACCTTGGCACCTGTTAATTCAGTTTTTGCCAATTCTTCTTGTGTCGTTTGCTTTTGGGCACCAACATCAACACCCTCGAAATCAGCAGTGGATTGGAATGCAGCAGCATCTTCTGCTCTGACGATCACTTTTTGCTGGACTTCCATATACGTTTTAGAAAAATCGACTTCTTTCTTCCGCTCATCTGTTGCGGCCATCCCGGAGATCACGGCATCGATTTTGCCCGTTTTCAAAGCACCGAGTAAGGCATCAAAGCCCAATTCTTCGATTTTTAATTCTACCCCTAAATCATCAGCGATTTTTTGCGCAATTGAAATATCAAAACCCACGATTTCATCTTTGCCATCGATCGTGGCATGAAATTCATAGGGGGCATAGTCGGCGGATAATCCGACCACTAACTGTCCATTGGTTTTGATTTTTTCATAGACAGGATCTGTTTCTGCCGCTTTTACTTGTTGCACAAATAAAAATGGCAAGAGGGTCACCAACAACCCGAGTAAAATAAAAACTCTGTTCAACTTTTTCATTTGATTGCTCCTTTTGTGTTTTTGGTATTAAAAATGCATTTAATGAGTATTAAATGTATAAAAATACATACAAGTGATAAAATATATCTTAGCACAAACACGCGTGAAGTCAATAAGCTTCGCTGAAAAAAAGAAATAAAATTTTCAGGACTATTTTCATTTATTCATCCTTTTAATGTGAGTGAAATATTATTACATGAATGTAATATTGATTTTTTAGAAACGATTACATTTCCTTTCTTTTAGTATTTTCTCATCTATTCTATGAAATGTTTGTGCGTTTTGTTACAAAATAAGCGTATCTTGAACGTTGTTGATCGTTGTTAGAATGGGGTTTATAATGAATTTTGTTCTGATTTCAGTGGTTATTTAATGAATTATACCGAAGTGAAATATTTAGTTACATGATTGTTACCCAAGACTTTGAAAGAGTTGTTATGATTTATCAAGTCGTTACGACGAAACTTACATAGAGCGAGGGAACAAAACATATGAAAACAATCAAATCTTTATTACTTACAACAGCTGCAATTGCAGGCTTTGCAGCTATGAGCAGTACCGCAAATGCCGATGAGGTAAAACATGTAGTGACATCCGATGATACATTAACTGGTTTGTCATTAAAATATTTTGGTGATATTGATCATGTTGCAACCATTGCGAATGAAAATGACCTAGATGACCCAAATATGATCTATGATGGTACAACATTGGTGATCGATACAGATGCGAAAGCGGAAAAGAAGACGACTGAAAATGCATCAAGCGATGAAACAGCAACAAAGACGGAAGAAGCAAGCACATCAGAAGCAACTGATTCAAGCGATTATTCAGGTACCACACTAACGATGGAATCGACCGCATACAGTTCAGATCCAGCAGATACTTTAGGTGGCGGTACTGTCACAGCAACGGGTCAAAATTTACTAGAAAACCCAATGGCAGTGGCAGTGGATCCTTCAGTCATCCCATTAGGAACTAGATTATATGTCGAAGGATATGGGGAAGCAATCGCCAGCGATACAGGTGGTGCAATCAAAGGAAATATCATTGATGTCCATTTCCCAACCAATACACAAGCAGAACAATGGGGTCGCCGTACTGTAAAAGTAACTATTTTAGATTAATCTATCGTAAGCAACTGTACGTCTTAGACGTACAGTTTTTTTTGTGAATGATCTTTTCAAAAGACTTATTGTTGTTTTCTTGCGATAATAGTTGTAAAAGGAGGCGTTTGGATGAAAGTTGTTTTAATTCGCCATGGAGAAAGTGAAGCCAATTTTGCCAACTATTGGACGGGTTGGTTAGATGTGCCGTTGACAGAAAAAGGGCATCAACAGGCTTGGCAAGCAGGAATAGAGATCAAAGAACGAGGTATTCTATTTGATTATGCCTTTGCTTCATTTTTGCAACGGACGCTTACGACTTGCAACACAGTCTTAGAAGCCAGCGAACAATTGTGGGTGCCTGTCACAAAAACATGGCGCTTGAATGAGCGACATTATGGCCGCTTGGTGGGCGTCAATAAAGATGAAATGGTTGCACAATTTGGCAAAGAGCAGGTACAGCGTTGGCGGCGCGGCTATACAGAACCGCCTCTATATGTGGAAAACAATGATTTTGATCGTCGCTATGACCATTTAGATCAACGTATGGTACCTAAAGGTGAAAATCTTGAAATGGTGGTTGCTCGCGTTGTTCCTTTTTGGATGGACGAAGTGGTTCCTTTGATCAAGGATGGCAAGAATGTACTGATTACTGGACACGGCAACAGTTTACGTGCTTTGGTCAAATATTTAGAACAGGTGCCAGAAGATGCGATGGATTCAATCGATATTCCAAATGCTCAACCGATCATTTATGAATTCGATGAAGCAATGACCATGATCAAAAGAATTTAGATACGAACATTTGCTTCTTAAAACCGTCATTTCGTCTGATAAATCGTCGAAATTGCGGTTTTCTTGTGCTATAATAAGAAAAATTTATGGAAAGGCGGTTGTAAAATGAAAGCAGTATTGACCGTTATTGGCAAAGATAAAGTAGGAATCATCGCAGGGGTCAGCCAAAAATTGGCGACATTAAATATCAATATTTTAGATGTATCACAAACGATCATGGAAGATTACTTTACGATGATGATGCTTCTGGCTTTGGATTCAAATAGTGATTTTGATTATATCCGAGAAGAACTTCATCAACTTGGACAAGATTTAGGTGTCAAAATCAGCATTCAAAATCAAGAGATTTTCGATACGATGCATAAACTTTAGGAGGCCAAAATGGAGACTAGTCAAATACTTGAAACCATTCGCATGGTTGAAGAAGAAAACTTAGATATTCGGACAATCACAATGGGGATCTCACTATTAGATTGTATCGACGCGGATATTGAAAGCTGTTGTCAAAAGATTTATCAGAAAATTACTACAAAAGCCAAAAATTTGGTTCAAGTTGGAGAAGGCATCGAAAGTGAGTTTGGGATACCAATCATCAACAAACGAATCTCTGTCACGCCAATCGCTATCGTGGCTTCCGCTTGTCAAGCAACGCCAGAAGATTGTGTAAAAATCGCCAAAACGTTGGACCAAGCTGCCCAAACGGTTGGTGTCAATTTTATCGGCGGGTATAGTGCGCTAGTTGAAAAAGGCTATCAAGGGGCGGATTTGGCATTGATCGAATCGATTCCGCAAGCTTTAGCTGAAACCAGCTTCGTTTGTTCATCTGTCAATATCGGTTCTACCAAAGCTGGTATCAATATGGATGCTGTTCGTTTGATGGGTGAAACTGTCAAAAAGACCGCAGCTGCCTCTGATATGGGATGTGCCAAATTGGTCGTTTTTGCCAATGCAGTCGAAGATAATCCATTCATGGCAGGTGCATTTCACGGTGTCGGTGAAGCAGATGTTGAGATCAACGTTGGGGTCAGTGGTCCAGGTGTCGTCAAGCGGGCTTTGGAAAAAGTGAAAGGCGAATCTTTTGATGTCGTGGCTGAAACTGTTAAAAAAACGGCATTTAAAATCACCCGCATGGGTCAATTGGTTGGCCGTGTAGCCTCTGAACGTTTGGGTGTTCCTTTTGGGATCGTGGACCTTTCATTGGCGCCAACACCTGCTGTGGGAGATAGTGTTGCCTTGATTTTGGAAGAAATGGGACTTGAATCTGTCGGCACGCATGGCACTACGGCAGCACTTGCACTGTTGAATGATGCTGTCAAAAAAGGGGGTGTCATGGCATGTAATCATGTCGGTGGTCTTTCTGGTGCATTTATTCCCGTTTCAGAAGATGCTGGAATGATCAAAGCTGTAGAGGCTGGATTGTTGAATCTAGAAAAGCTTGAAGCCATGACAGCCATTTGCTCTGTTGGATTAGATATGATCGCGATCCCTGGGGATACCACAGCTGAAACGATTGCTGCAATGATTGCGGATGAAGCTGCAATCGGCGTAATCAACCATAAAACAACGGCTGTCCGAATCATTCCAGCGAAAGACAAGCAAATTGGCGACCGCATCGAATTTGGCGGTTTGTTGGGAACTGCACCAGTCATGAAAACCAATCCTGCCAAATCTACTGATTTTATCCATCGGGGTGGGCGTATACCTGCACCGATCCATTCATTTAAAAACTAAGAACTACTTGTTTTATAAATAATTTTTTACCCGTCTCCTAAATGAAAGAGGATTATCTGACATTTAGGGGACCTTTTTCTAGAACCTGTTTTCGGTCTTAAGGCGGATCAAATGTTGCTTGGAATCGAATACTATGAAAGGTAATACGACGAAATGGGGGGTTAAAATGAAAAAAATGTTTCAGCGAGGGACAATCGTACTTATTGGTCTATTGGGCTTCTTCTTGCTTCAGCCATCGATTGTATTTGGACAGACATTCGTGTCAGATGATGCAGGGGTACTTTCGAAAGAAGCAATCAATCAAATCGATGCATTGAATAAGGAGGGGTTTCAATCGTTGACTGGATCACCGGAATACGCTGTCATCACCATTACTTCTTTAGATGGACAATCGATCGAAGATAAGACGACCAGCTTATTTAACGAATATGGCTTAGGCAATCCACAAGACAATAACGGTCTTCTTTTTCTCTTTGCCATTGATGATCGTGAATTTCGTCTAGGTTATGGTGATGGGTTGACCTATGTGTTTAGTGATTTATCTGAGGATGACTTGGTAGATGAAGACGCCAAGGATGCATTACGGGATGAGGATTATGACACAGCGATCCTAGCGGCTTCGAATGAAGTCTATCAGCGAATGAAAGAAGCGGATGAAACGATTGGATTAGGAACGATTTATCGAGAGGGCAACCAGATGTTGGCGGATAGACGCAATCAAGAAGCAGAGGCCACTAAGCAGATGTGGCTAAACATTGGTAAAATCATCAGCGGGGTCGTAGTTGCGGGTTCAGTGGGGCTGGTTGGAATCATTGGTTGGCGTCATCGCAAAACCAAACAACGATTTGACGACCAGCTGCCTTTACCGGCACATCTATTAGAGGATCAGCATTTTCGAAAAAAAGAATTTTCGAAGTGGGCAAGTACCAGAAGGAATTATCAGTTTTATAACAAGTACCAGACGGTGGAAGATTGCCAGCAAGCATTCACCCAATATTTGTCAACATTTTATGTACCAGTAAAACTGAGTACAATTACTGGGCTATCGACAGCAGATCAGCGCGTCATTCAACACGCATTCACCACTCCAGCGATCGGTGCCTACTTTTCAAGCTTGTTTTTGATGAAGAAGATCACGCTGAAGCATTTTGCGCAAATGATATCCACACATCAAGACACATTAAAAACTTATGAAGCACAACTAGTTCGAGAAGTCTCGGAACGAATGGTTGACTATGACTTAACGGAAGCAATCATGCCTGAAAACTTGGTGCTGGTAGAGGCTTACCGAGCAGAAATAGCGAAGCAGGCGAAAGATGAGATTCGAAGACGTAACGAGAACAACCGCTATTTAGCTAAGCTGGTGACGGAACAAGCCACTTATCCTGACTTGGTTCAAACCATTCCCCAAGAAATCTCTGAAATCATTGGACTAGTCAAAACAGAGGCATTGTTCAAAGTCGATTTAGAGCAAGTGTATCAACAGCATCCCGATTTAGCGGGCAAACTTTCGGCGTTTGATACGTCTGATCAAGCAGCTGTTTTGAATCATGCCCGTCAAGAATATGATCCTCAGGGGATGAATAGGGCATTGTTTTTTGTCATGATGAACAATCATGTTACCCATCAAGAACAAGTGATTGCAGATAGCCAAAGTTCGAATAATGACTTTGGTGGGTTTAGTGGTGGAGGCAGTAGCGGCGGTGGTGTTTCCGGCAGCTGGTAGTACATCTTTAGAAGTAAAAACGCTTAGAGACACAGCCATACATGCTTCAGCAGTTCATTTATTAGGTTGCTGCTGAGAATGTGTTGGGCGTCATGAGCGTTTTTTGCTTTTTCTTCCTTCTGCTTTCAGGTAAGCAGGACAAATCGAGCAAAATATGCTAAAATTTCAAGAGTTGCAGAAAATGAATGGAAATTTCATTCAATTAGAAAAAGCAAAAAAAACGGGGGATATCATGTACCAATCATACATATGGGATTTTGATGGAACGCTTTATGACAGTTATCCAATCATGCTCAAAGCATTCGTCAAGACCTTAAAAGAATATGGATTTGATCCAGATCCAGCTGAGATTTATTATATCTTGAAAGAATCTTCTTCTAAAGAAGTTGCTTTAAAGTACAATCTTGATTTCAAGGAATTTACACGTAAATTCAAAGCCAATGAAGCTTTGGATGAACGTTTGCCGGTCTCATTTTCTGGAACCAAAGAAACGCTGACTGCTGTATGTGAGCAGGGAGGTAAAAATTATATCTTGACCCATAGAGATATCTTTTCGACCCAAGAACTGCTGGAGAGAGAAGGAATCTCTGATTTGATCACGGAAATAGTTGGCCCTGAAAACAATTTTCCCAGAAAACCAAATCCAACTTCGTTGCTTTATTTAGTAGATAAATATCAAATGGATAAGAAACAAACAGTCATGATCGGCGATCGTACAATGGATGTTTTGGCTGGTAAAGGTGCAGGCGTCAAAACGATTTTTTATGATATTGAGAATTTATTGAAAGCAGTCGAAGCAGATCATGTCACCCATTCGATGAAAGAAATCGAACAAATTATTCAGTCTTGATATTTCAATAAGTATCCATTCTTTCTGGAATGGATTTCTTGTTTGCTCATGGTAAAAGTTATTTAGTTGATCAATTTAAACAATCAGAATCAATCAATATCTCCTAATTGAGACACAATGATCTTATTGTGTCTTTTTTAGTTGCACAAAAAAGTTTCTTCTCACACAATGCAAATCATTTTTTTTTGCGTACTTCATATAGAGGTGAGGAAATGAGGGAAATAATCGTTATACTCAAAGAACATTGGCGTATTGCATCAATTTTCATAGTGGTCACTGTCGCCATAGGCGGCTTTCTCTTTTCACGCCGGCAAACGGAGCCATTTGTTTTAGCTGAAACTGCGATCATTTCAGAAACAGTAGCAAGTGAATCATTCGAATCCCGCCCAAGAGAGATCATTGTTGACATCAAAGGCGAAGTTCGGATACCTGGCATTTATCATTTGTTGGAAGGGGCTCGTTTATACGAATTGATCCAAAAAGCCGGAGGTTTGACGGAAGAGGCCTTAGAAACGGCGATCAATTTGGCCCAAATTTTACAAGATCAGCAAATGGTCGTGATTCCTCATCAAGATGATGCTGTTACACTGGATATTGCTATTGAAGAGGGGATCGATCAAGTAGGATCTGCAAATGAACAAATCGATTTGAACCAAGCGGATTTGGCTCAATTGCAAACTTTACCTGGAATCGGTGTTAAAAAGGCAGAAGCAATTATCCAATATCGCGAAGAACATGGTTTTTTCAAATCAATCGATGAACTCACCAAAGTATCAGGCATTGGTGACAAAACCTTCGACTCATTGAAAGAGATGATCATCGTTCGTTGAATCAGGCGCACACAGGTGCGAGACGATTTATTAAGGAAGTGATAGTAAAAGACAGCAGCAAACAATCGAACCAAACAAGTATCATATAAATGATAAACTCCAAGAAATGACGGTTGAAAAAAGATGAAAAATGATTAGAATAGAATTAATCGAAACTAAAAGGAGTAACCTCATGCAGACAAATCGAATTCCCTGGGATCAATATTTTATGGCGCAAGCGGTACTATTGTCTTTACGTAGTACTTGTTCAAGACTAGAAGTCGGCGCAACCCTTGTTAAAGATCGGCGTATTATTGCCGGAGGCTACAACGGGTCTGTCAGCGGTGACGTTCATTGTATCGATGAAGGCTGTCATGTCGTGGATAATCATTGTATTCGGACGATCCATGCTGAAATGAATGCGCTGTTGCAATGCGCCAAATTAGGGGTCTCAACAGACAATGCTGAGATCTATGTTACACATTTTCCTTGTTTGCCCTGTACAAAAGCAATCTTGCAGGCAGGGGTCAAAAGAATCCATTATCTGAATGACTATCGAAATGATCGTTATGCGATGGAATTGATTCAACAAGTTGGTGCTACCGTCCACCAAGTTGTGCTTGATCCCATCTATTTCGAAAAATTATCTTTTGGCGTATTGAATGAAGTGGCTGATCGATAAGCAGCAAACGGATTCCTATCTTTTTCTTGGTGTGATCTTGGCTTGTCTGACCACTGCTTATCAGACGCAGTCTGTTTGGCTTGCCCTGATCGCTGTCTATTATTTTTTGATGCTTGTCTTGCGAGGACAAGCTTTTTTGTGTGGCTTGGTAGTGTTTTGCATGCTAGGGATTTCATTGCGTGTCTATTGGACACAAACGCCTTTAGTAGCTGAAGGTCCTTTCAGTGGCGCAATCAAGGTCCGACCCGATACGATCAAAATCAATGGGGACTTGGTGACGTTTGAAGGGGAGGTTACAGCTGGTAAAGTGATGGTTCGAGTTCGAACCCAAACAGAATCAGAAAAAGAGCAATGGCAAAGACGCCAAGAATGGCATGTGATACTTATGGGGAATGGACAGCTGGTTCATCCTCAGCGACCTAGTAATAAGCATGCTTTTGATTATCGATCTTTTTTATCCAATCATTCTTTTTTAGGAACCATCGAGTTGGCTGAGTGGCAAAAGACCACAAATAATGCTTCATTGTTCCCGCTGAGAAAATGGCGTGCTGCTGCTATCAGTCATGTGCAAGGATTTTTTTCCCCGCAGCTTAGTACCTATATCAATGCGTTGCTCTTTGGTTATAAAGACCATGAGTTTCAAGCACTTCGTGATTTGTTCAGCGGTAGTGGACTCCTCCATTTTTTTACGATTTCCGGGATGCACGTTGCATTCTTCTTTCAAAAACTAACATATATTTTTCGGCGCTTGCATTTTACACGAAAGGAAATGCTGCTGCCTATCCTGTGCTGTTTAGGTAGTGCGGTTGTGTTGTTTGGCGGCAGCATCAGTGTCATTAGAGCGGTCTTTGTTTTTATGATCAATGAGCAATTAGCAGAACGTGCCAAAAAGTGGTCGGCAAGTGATCGCTACGGTATTATTTTGACGATCCTATTATTCATTGAGCCAAAAATTTTGCTGCAAATGTCTGGTCAATTGTGCTTGCTGATGACCTTTTTATTGTTAATGACCAACAGTGCCAAACCGCGTGTCCATCCAATACTGCGTAGTTTGTTGTTGACGCTAGTGGCGGGACCGGTCTTAGCGAGTCTTTTTTTTGAGATTCCTTTGTTTGGCGGACTCGCGACAGTTTTGTTTTATCCTTTGATGACAATGGTTTTGCTTCCGGGTGCCTTGCTGCTTTTTGGTTTGAGTTTGTTTGTTTCTTTGCCGCCATTATTTGTCTTTGCAGAAACTTTCTTAAGTTTGTTAGAGAGTGGTTTGCGCAGCCTGCATCACTTATCCTTGCCGGTCGGCGCTCTATCGTTACCGGTTGCTCTCATTTGTACCATGATCGGTGTGATTTGTTATCAACAAAAAAAATGGATCCTTTTGCTTATGGTGACGATCATATTGCCATGCGTTTATCAAAAGTCGCTGGTGGTTCCGACGGTTTCCTTCGTCGATGTAGGGCAAGGAGACAGTATCGTCATACAAGGGAAAAGAAATCGTGAGGTTTTTGTGATTGATACCGGGGGTACGTTAGGATTTGAAAGAGAGTCGTGGCAACAGCGTACCTACCAAGCTGGTGCTGCTTATTCATTGGTTCCGTTTTTGAAAGGGGAAGGCATCAACGAGATCACTGGTCTATTTTTGACCCATGGAGATACGGATCATATAGGGGATGCATTATTCTTGATGCAGACGATCCCAGTCCAGACACTTTATTTGGTGCCCGGCAGCCAAGAAGATCCACGTGTGGCTGAGTTATTGACCCATATGCCAAAAACAACCAAAGTGATTTGGACAGAAGTTGGCCAAGTGATTGGCCGCGATCTGCCTTTACAAGTGTTGGCACCGGCATACGGTGTTGGACAAAATGAAGATTCCCTTGTATTGCAGGCGCATCTTGGGCCGCACCCGTTTCTATTTACAGGTGACTTAGATCAAGCTGGTGAGCTTGCCCTGTTGTCTCAATACCCTAATTTACAGATCGACGTCTTGAAATTGGGACATCATGGCAGTCGAACATCCACTGCGCAGGCTTTTATCGAAGACGTGGCTCCGCAGTATGGGATCGTTTCTTGCGGTCGAGACAATCGGTATGGTCATCCACATCAAGAAGTCCTTGATATATTGATGAATACATCTGTTCTTCGAACGGATCATGATGGCATGATTCAATTCAGCTGGTCAGAAAAACAGCAGCTGACCTTGCGAACTTGGCTAGACGAAGACGATCAGGAATGGTAGGATAGTGATGAAAGTGGGGGAGACAATGGATTTACAAAAAGCACTGCAAACAATTCGTACCGACACATTGAAACCCATTTATATGGTGATCGGCAGCGAGACCTTCTTACAAGATCAAGTTCGAGAGGCTTTTTTGACCCGATTTGCTGTCTCAAAAGATGATTTGAATTTTGCCGCTTTTGATTTGGAAAAAGATCCTATTGATTTGGTGATCCAAGAAGCGCAATCTTTGCCTTTTTTTGGCGATCAACGATTGATTTTCGTCGATCGACCGTTCTTTTTGACCGCAGAAAAAAAAAGCAGTGTACCTGAGCATGACTTAGAGGATTTTATCAATTATATCCAATCACCTGAACCAACAGCTGTCATGGTTTTATTTGTTCTAGCAGACAAAATGGATGAACGTAAGAAAATTACCAAACAATTGAAGAAAGCAGCCGTAGTTATCGATGCCTCACCGATGAAAGAAAACGATGTGCGCAATTACTTGCAGCAAACCATGAACAATGACGGTATTGAAATGACGCGAGAAGCCTTTGATTTGTTTTTGCGTTTAACGGATCTGCAGTTATCAAAAGCGATGCAAGAATTGCAAAAATTACGTTTGTACGCAGGCAATGGGCATAAGGTCACGAAAGAAATCGTACAGGAATTGATCCCAAAAACTTTGGAACATAATGTCTTTGAACTGACAAGTGATGTGCTAAAAGGCAACGTTTCTGAAGCTTTGCGTTTGTATGATGATTTACTGCTGCAAGGAGAAGAAACCATCAAGATCAATGCCATTTTGATCAGCCAAGTCCGTTTGTTGCTGCAGACAGCGATCCTGATGAAAGTGGGCTATCAGCAAGCCAATATCGCGCAAACGATCGGTATACATCCTTATCGCGTCAAATTAGCGATGCAACAAGCCAGAGGATTGTCGCAAGAGACCTTGGCGCGTTTATACGATGAATTGATCGAAAATGATTATAAGGTCAAAAGTGGCCAAATGGATAAGGAATTTTTATTTCAATTATTTGTTTTACGACATGGAAAAAGCAGAAGATAAAAAGAAAGGCGAAGCAATCAAAGATTGCTTCGCCTTTCTTAATTTGCTTATTTGGCAATTTTTTTACTTAAACGAGATTTGTCGCGACTAGCTTTGTTCTTGTGGATCAATCCTTTAGTCTCAGCCATATCGATTGCTTTAACAGCATCTTTATATAACGCATCTACGTTATCAGCACCAGCTTCAACAGCTTGATCAAATTTTTTGATTGCTGTACGCATTGTGCTTACTTGAGATGAATTCTTCGCATTAGCCGCTTCGCTTGTACGCGCGCGTTTGATTGCAGATTCAATGTTTGGCATGTATTTCACCTCCGAAAAAAAAGTTCAATTACGTTTGAAAAAACGTATAAATCAACACTAGTCATTATACCTAATGCGCTTGACGATTGCAATAAAAGTTGTAAAGAAATTTTACTTAACACGAAAAAAAAGCAAATTAAATGGGGATTTCATTTGAATTTAGGCCGTTAAGTGTATCTTTACACATTTTTTATTGAATAGTTACAAAAAATTTACACAACGGTGAATTTCTATGCTATGATAACTTCGGAATTTTCAAATGGAGGGTTTAATGTGAGTATCGCTTTGTTTATCACGATTGTCTTATCGTTAGGCGTGATTTTCGTCAATGGTTGGACAGATGCACCAAATGCAATCGCAACAGCAGTTTCCACAAGGGTTTTGCGACCGAATGTTGCGATCGGTATGGCTGTTGTCATGAATTTTTTGGGTGTTCTAGTCATGACTTATTTTAATGCACAAGTTGCAGAAACAATCAGCAATATTGTAACTTTTGATTCAGGAGGCAGTTTTCGGGTATCGCAAATAGCGTTAGCAGCAGCGTTGTTCTCGATCGTTGTTTGGACGGTTGCCGCTTGGTATTTTGGGATCCCTACAAGTGAATCTCATGCGTTGATCGCCGGTTTAACTGGTGCAGCAATGGCGTTAGGCGGGCTACATGCTGTCAATGGGAACGAGTGGATCAAGGTGTTGATTGGTTTGGTCGTTTCTACTTTAATGGGTTTTATCGGTGGATTTTTGATATCGAAGCTGATCGTTTGGCTTTTTCGTGGTACACCAAGGCGCAAAGCCAATCAAATCTTTACCGTTGGCCAAGCGATTGCAGCTGGTGCGAATGCTTTCTTGCATGGCGCCCAAGATGGCCAGAAATTTATGGGGGTCTTTATGCTAGGCCTTTACTACAATGATATCGTCGAAAAAAGTGGCAGCGGTTTTGCCATTCCTTTGTGGGTCATGGTGCTATGCTCGTTGACAATGGGTGTTGGTACATCCGTTGGCGGGATGAAGATCATCAAATCCGTGGGCATGGATATGGTCAAATTGGAAAAATACCAAGGATTTGCAGCAGATGTGACTGCAGCAATCTGTCTGTTTTTGTCTTCTGTTTTTGGGATCCCGGTTTCAACAACGCACACCAAAACAACGGCTATCATGGGTGTGGGAGCCTCAAGACGCTTTTCCAGTGTTGATTGGCGAATCGTGAAAGAAATGATCTATGCTTGGATCTTAACATTTCCGGGTTGTGGAGTTATTGCATTTGTAATGGTTAAAGTTTTATTGCTTATTTTGTGAGGGAGAGAAAGTAATGGCACGTAAAAAAAGTTTTGATTATTTTGCAGCGATGGAACAATTGGCAACGAATGGACATCTGGCTGCACAACGTTTTTTTGTATTGATCAATGATTATTCAGAAACTGCTTTGGCTGAAGCAACTGCAGAGATTCATGCATTGGAAAAAGAAGGCGACAAAGTGATTGCTGCATTGACCAATGAGTTATACGATTCATTTATCACACCAATCGATCGGGAAGATATTTTGATTATTTCGGAGCGATTAGATGATATTTTAGATGGGATCATGGGTTTGACTTATTTATTTGAAAACTTAGTCATCAAATCTTTGCGTCCTGAAACCAGCCGTTTTGCAGAAATGATCACTCAGGCAACCCAAGGTGTCGAAATCGCTTTAAAAGAATTTCCTAAATTCAAAAACTCAAAAACGTTACGTAAAATGATCACTGATGTCAACACTATTGAATCAGAGGCGGATCTTTTGTATTCGCAAATGAAGAAAGCATTATTTACTGATGAAACAGATGTCTTGGAAATTATCAAATGGAAAGACATCTATGATCGTTTCGAGTCGATTATCAATGACACTGAAGGTGCTGTCGATATCATTGATGGCATGGTGATCAAAAATACTTAAAAAAAACTGTTTCCAAGGAAATCCCTGGAAACAGTTTTTTTTATAGTTGTATCAACCAATAACCAATCAAGATGACACCAAGCACGATTCGATACCAGCCAAAAGCTGTAAAGTCGTTTCGTTTGATGTAGTTCATCAAGAAACGGATTGCAAGAACTGAAACAATAAATGAGACAATCGTTCCTGTCAATAAGATTACAGTTCCTTGTAGATCAAATGCATTTCCGTCTTTTAAGAATTTAAAAATTTTCAGCGCACTTGCACCAAACATTGTTGGAATTCCTAGAAAGAAAGAAAATTCGGCGGCAACAAATCTAGAAGCGCCAATTAAAATCCCACCTAATATCGTAGCTCCTGAACGAGAAGTGCCAGGAATAAGTGCCAATACTTGGAACATACCGACGATCAATGCTGCTTTATAGGTAAATTGGTTCAAATCTGTACATTTCGGTGTTTGATTTTTGTTTCTTTTTTCAACCACAATAAAGCCAATGCCATAAATGATCAAGACGATCGATACGGATAAGAAGTTATAGAAATGGGCATCTAGCCAATCATCCAATGGCAAACCAATGATGACGGATGGCAAGACTGCCACGATTACTTTGAACCATAATGTCCAAGTATTCTTTTTTTCAAGCGCATTTTTTTGGGGAGAAAATGGATTCAATTTGTGGAAATACAAGTAAACGACTGCTAAAATCGCACCTAGTTGAATCACAACATTGAACATGGTCATAAATTCTGGTGTTACGTCTAAACCGATGAATTCATTAGCTAAGATCAAGTGACCGGTACTGCTGATAGGCAGCCACTCAGTGATTCCTTCAATGATCCCAAAGAGAATCGCTTTTATGAAGTTAGTAAAAAACATTGCGTCATTCCTTTCTTTAACAAAATACAATTATCAGTATACCGTTTATACTGAATAATACCAATCTTTTTCAAAAAAAGAGAGCAGATTTTCAAAAGAAAACTGCTCTAAAAACGTGTCACTATCTTATGATAAGAGTTCTTGCGAGAGGGTAAGCCCTTTTTTGATATAGGCGGTTGATCCCACTTCAGCAATCGAAAATGTGCCATTCTCGTAAATGAGACGAGTGACAGAACCGTTTTCGATATCCATGCGCACGTTGTTTTCATTGTTGATCAAGTGAAGCAAGAAAGCGATCGTCATACCGTGAGAAACCACTAATGCGTTACCGCCCCCTTTTTTTTCGACACGATAAGCGATATCTTCAAAGCCGGTTTTGACCCGCTCTGTTAACACCTCGTATGTTTCTGCCCAGTTGGCAGTATCTGCATGATAAATCGCATTGGCAATCGATTCAAAAGTAACATGGTTTGCAATCATATCATCGTAGTCAGGGAAGTCCAAGATCCTTGGCAACACACCCCACATTTCGGCATCATAGCCGCCTTCCAAAGAACCAAAACACCATTCGCGAATACGCTTATCGATATGATATGGAATTTGTGGTCCTTTGACATGTTCTCCTAATATCAGACGCATAGTTTCAATCGCCCGTCCACTGTCACTGGAGACAGCCTCTGTGAAATCAACATCTCTTAAACCGAGACCCAAATAGTGAATCCCTTGTTCACCGGTTTTGGTCAAAGGCGTATCACACCATCCTTGTACGCGTTGGAGCGTATTGAACATTGTTTTGCCGTGACGCACGACATAAAGCTCTGTTTTGGCCATTTCATATTCCTCCGTTTCACTGTCGTCTTTTACTGATTGAAAAACGGATTGGTTCGTTTTTCGATTTCAATCGTTGTTGGTTCGCCATGTCCTGGATATACAGCCATTTGGTTTGGTAAAACAAATAATTGGCTTTGAATACTTTCAAGTAATTGTTCTAAGTTTCCGGTTGGCAGATCGGTTCGCCCAATACTGCCTTTAAAAAGTGCATCACCTGAAACGACAAAAGAATCAAATATGAAGCTGACACTGCCAATCGAGTGCCCGGGTGTCGGTACGACACGGAAAGAAAAATCACCGATTTGGTAGTCTTTCATTTCTAACAGATATTCTGCGGGTCGGGCAGTAATGGCACCAAGGTCTGGATGACGCCCTGATAGATTTTTCTGAGGATCATTCAACCACTCTTGTTCCAACGGGCTGACATAAACAGGGACGTTGTAATAATCTCTCAATTGATCGACCGCCCCAATATGATCGTAGTGGGTATGGGTCAGCAAAATGGCTTGTGGTGCAACAGCTATCTTGTCGATTTCACTGATCAGTCTTGCTGCTTCAGCGCCTGGATCAATGATCAATAATGTATCTTCATCCCAAATAAGGTAGCAATTTTCTTGTACAGGGCCTGTGACTAAACCGATGATTTTCATGTAGAACCTCCTTAAATCAAATAAGAAAATTTGTCCACCTTTAGTATAGCTCAAATGCGGCGCTGAAACAAAGAAAGGTTTTTATTCAGAGGGGGATTTGTCCGTTCAAGTTCATTTTTTAGCGGATGATTTTTTTTGCTTTTGTCAACCCAAAAGACTTCTGTAAAAGAAAATAAAGATTCTGTGAAAAAAAGCTCCCTTAAAAAATAATTCAGTGAGAAATATAGTCATAAATAGCGTGTGCTTCCGAAAATTTCTCTTAGAAAACCCTTTACTGAAAGGCGGCCTGTTATACTGTAAGTGATTTCTGAAGGAGAGTCTGCTTATGGCTTTCCTCGATCAATTTTTCATATTTTTTATTGAATCTGATGATAAATCTGTCTGATGAAAGAAGGTGTCTTCGATGAAGAAATTTGTGCGTATTCTTTTGATGAGTATTATTTTTGGGGCCATCCTTACCAGTTGCGGTGAAGAAAAGCTGGCAATCAATCACTCAACTGAAGCACCGGTCTCAGCAGCGTCGCCTGCTGTTGTCAATGGCGAGAGCGATATGATGTTGATTCAGACGGAAAGTCCCTCTTTCCCCCAAAGCCAAGGTGTTTATGATTTTCATGAGAACAAGCTGACGATCGTCAAACAATATTTGCCAATGGCAGATATAGAAGATGATTCTGTGGCAGACCCGCAAAGTGCAACAGCCTATGAAAAACAAATCAATGACGATTTTGACAGACATTTTTCGCATACATCTCTTAAAATGACGGATGATCCTTATCAAATCTATCAAGCGGACTTTACAAAGGCTTCTTACATGATTGAAAATGATCGCTTAATATTTAAAACCGATGATCAAACCTTCACTTTTATCTTTGATCCTGAAACAAAACAAGCTGTTGATGAAAATGGTGTCCGCTATGATATTCAAGTAGATGAATGATCGATAGTCAATCAAAATTTTTAAATCATTGTTACTTTCCTCCTATTGCATACGTTGTTTCATGTAAAGGGAGGAATTTTATGTTGTCATTTAACGCATTGTTGACGTTGCTGCAAGAGGAGAAAATTCTGTATTTGTTGTCATTGCTCTGTACGGCGATGATCCTTGATTTTATAAGTGGTTGTCTCGCGGCTTTTATGACTGGAACCTTGACATCTAGTCAAGGAATCAACGGGATTTTACGGAAAGTTGCGAGTATTGTCTTGTTGCTGTTTTTTATTCCAATCAGTTTTTTGATCCCGATTCAATCAGGTACAGCACTACTCTACGTGTTGTACAGCGGTTATTTATGGATGGAGTTGCTGTCGATATTCGAAAATTATCAGCGAATGGGTATCGACGTTTCATTTTTCCGAGAATTGCTTCAAAAAATAAAGAAGACATTTAAAGCGGATCAGTAATGCAAGGATGCTGGCTAAGATGCCATATTTTTGGTTTCTACAATAAAAAGACTGTCTACGGGGCAGTCTTTTTATTGTGTTCGCTTTAACAAAATCAGGGTTTCAGCTATAATGACAAGCGAGAAGGTGAAGACGTGTATAAAGGAAAAGTAGCAGTCCGGAAAATAGTCGAATTTATCTTGCGTAGAGGAGATATCGACAGTCGCCGGGTGAGCAACCATACGGCACAAGAAGGTGCACGGATCCATCGGAAATTGCAAAAAGAAGCTGGCGAAGCCTATCAAAAAGAAGTCTTTTTTAAGCGTGAAAGTCAAGTTGGTAAAGACAAAATCACCATCGAAGGCCGGGCTGATGGTCTTTTTTATGATCATGAAAAAGCCTGCTGGGTGATAGACGAGATCAAAACATCAGAGCCTTTTTACGAGGATATTCCATCGGATCAGATCGATCTGTTTTTTGCGCAAGGAATGGTATATGCCTATTTATTTTTGCTGCAAAAGAATGATGAGACTGCTCACACGCAAGAAGAGGATCCATCTGCTGGTTTACAAGAAAAAATAGCGGACAAGGATGCACCAAAGGAAAGATTGGAACATATCGATGTGCAATTGACGTACTATCAGACAACAGAGAAAATCATTACGCGTACCCGCAGAAGTTTTTCGTTTCCAGACTTGACCTCTTTTTACGAAGATTTGCTGAATGAGTATCATAAATGGATGGTTTTCGAGGAAAACTGGCGCAGAGTCCGTAATACGTCACTGCAGTTGCTGCAATTTCCATATGAGTCATTTCGCAAAGGACAACGGGAGTTAGCTGCGGCGGCATACAAAACGTTGAAAACAGGGCAACGATTGTTTGCCGAAGCACCTACTGGTACTGGAAAAACGATCTCGACCATTTTTCCGGCGTTAAAAGTGTTAGGAGAAGCAGGCGGGGATCGTATTTTTTATTTGACTGCCAAAACCATTACCCGCCAAGTTGCTGAAGATGCCTTGCAACAGCTAGCTGATACAGGCAGTGAAACCAAAAGTGTGACGCTCACTGCAAAAGATAAGATCTGTTTTTTGGAAGAGAGAAACTGCACACCTGAACATTGTCCGTATGCACAAGGATACTACAATCGGATCAATGAAGCATTATGGGATCTTTTGAATCATGAGAATCAAATTACCCGATCCATCATTGAGTCTTACGGGCGCAAACATACTGTGTGTCCATTTGAGCTATCACTGGATGTCAGTGTTTTTTGTGATGTGATTATTGGTGATTATAATTATTTGTTTGATCCGACGGTCTATTTACGCCGTTTCTTTGAAGAACCTGAAGAAGATTATTTCTTTTTGGTGGACGAAGCCCACAATTTAGTCAACCGTTCAAAGGAGATGTATTCAGCAACCTTGCAACGGGCACTATTTTCAGAGTTGAGCAAAAAACTGCCCAAAGAGCAAGCAAAGTTGAAGCGAGCTGTGACCAAGGTCGACAAAGAATTCAAACAAGTGGCAGCCCTCGCCAAAGAAGAAGGGTGGGTTTATCATCATCAGGCAGCACCGCATGAAACATTGCTGAAGCAATTGAACCGCTTGGCAGAGATAATGAAGGAATGGTTGCCGGCAAATGAAGAAAATCCAGTACAAGAAGAGGTTTTATTGTGTTATTTTGAAGTCAATCACTACCTGAAAATCAGCGAGTTTTATGATGATCATTATGAAACAACAGTGGAAATCACGCCATATGATATCCGGATCAAGCAGTTTTGTATGGATCCAGCGCCTTTTTTAAACAATGTTTTAGATAAAGGCAAATCCAGTGTCTTGTTTTCGGCTAGTTTTTCTCCGTTGCCTTATTATCAAGAAGTACTTGGGGGTGGAGAAGATGCCTTGCGGTATCGGTTGCCTAGTCCCTTTCCACCAGAGAAACAAAAAATACTGGTTGCTGATTATATCCAAACAACCTATCACCAAAGAACAGCCAGTTTGCCTCTGATCGTAGAAGCTATCCAGCGGATGATTGCAGCAAAGGTCGGCAATTATATGGTGTTTTTCCCCTCATATCGTTATTTAGATGATGTTGCGGCGGCATTTTCATCGCAGTATCCTGATGTCGACATTTTGATCCAAGGAACAGCCATGGACGAATCTGAGCGAGAGGCCTTTATGACTCGCTTTACACCTGGCGGACAAATGAAAGAAGGCGCAGAAAAACAGACGATGCTTGCATTTTGCGTTTTAGGCGGTATATTTTCTGAAGGAATCGACTTGAAAGGGGAACGATTGATTGGTGCAGCCATCGTTGGTGTCGGCTTGCCGCAAATCAATCATGAACAGGAACTGATCCGTAGTTATTATGATCAAAAAAATCATGCTGGCTTTTCCTATGCTTATCAATTGCCAGGGATGAATAAAGTGCTGCAAGCAGCTGGTCGTGTGATACGTGATGTGATGGATAGGGGTGTAGTTCTCCTGTTGGACCAACGGTTTCAAACGCCAGTATATCAATCCTTGTTCCCCATGCATTGGCAACATGCGCAACGTGTCAGCAAGCCAGATGATATCAGTCATCAGTTGCAGGCATTTTGGGCGGAATGAAAAAACAGTCGCTGCCAGTTATTTGGTCAGCGACTGTTTTTGGACTAACGATAGTTTGTAAATTGCAAATCGATCGTCAAAGGCAATTTGCGTAAAAGCTGAATGACTTCTTGCAAGTCATCACGGCTTTTTCCAGTGACACGAATTTGATTGTCTTGAATCTGTGTTTTGACTTTTAATTTTGCATTTTTGATAGCAGTAGTGATTTTCTTGGCTTGTTCCTTATCGATTCCATTGATCATTTCAGCAGTTTGTCGGGCCTTTGCACCTAAAGCATGTTCAGTATCTGAAAACTGAATATTTTTGGTAGGTACACTGCGTTTGATTAATTTTGCGAACAAAACATCTTTGATTTGTTCCACTTTGAAGTCGTCGTCACCGACCACCGTCAGTTTAGCACCATCCATTTTGATCTCAACGGTAGAACCTTTAAAGTCAAAGCGGTTTTTTAATTCTTTTTCTGCTTGCTGAATGGCGTTTTTTACTTCCTCTGTGTTGATTTCTGAAACGATATCAAAGCTTGCATCTTTTGCCATGATTCATTCTCCTTTCTAAGGCTTTGTTTTTATTCTACCATGACTGTAAAGAATCAGGGGATCAAAAGTAAATTTTTGCAAATAATTGTTCCAATTTTTGACACAAACTGCTATTCTTTGGAAGGAGATTTTTTAGCGAAGGAGGTAAGTGCGTGTGAGTAAGTTATTAACGAAACATCAGCAATCTGAACAATTAAAGAAAATAGGGGTCATCTTGCTCTCGGGCATCACGGCTGCTGTTGCATTGAATTTCTTTTTGATACCAGCACAAGTCTTGTCTGCCGGTATGAATGGGGTCGCGCAATTGATCGTTGCGTTGGCTTGGAACCATTTTGGTATTCATTTAAGTACAGGTTTGTTCATTTTTATTTTGAATCTGCCGATTTTTGTCTTAGGATTTATTAAATTGGGTAAATCGTCTACATGGCTTAGTTTTATCAATGTTGTCGTTGTCTCGCTTTTCACCATGGTTCTGCCGCAAGGGGCAATAACGGATAATATTTTGGTCAATGCGTTGATTGGCGGTGTGTTATTAGGTGTTGGTGTGGCCTTTTCATTAAAAATGGGCTTCACTACTGGTGGTTTGGATATTCTTTCTTTGATTTTATCAAAGACGACTGGTAAAACGGTTGGCAAATATATGTTTATCTTAAATGGAATCATTGTCATGGTTTCTGGGTTTGTTTTCTCATGGGAAAGTGCTTTGTATACCATTATTTCGATTTTTGCTATGAGTTATGTCGTGGATATGCTCCATACCAGTCATCAAAAGGTGACGGCCATGATCATTACCACCAATGCGGAAGCCGTGGGCAAAAATATTTCGAAACATATTTTTCGCGGAATGACTTTATTTCCATCTGTTGGAGGGTATTCCGGCGTGCCGGGCAATATGATCATGATGGTCGTGACCCGCTATGAAATGTATGACTTAGAGCAAGCGGTCCTTGAAGCAGATGGTAATGCTTTTATCAACTTTGTGCCGACACAATCAATCACCGGTCGATTTGCGACAGATGATGAACAACGAACGTTTAAAACAACGGGGGTTTTCCCTGAGTTGAAGATTCACAAAAAGACCCGACCTTGATCAACGATTGTCCATTTACAAACAAGACAAAAGAAGGTATGATTTGTTACAAGAAATAAGGAGGTCACCATCTATGGCATATACAGAAATAGAAGTGGAAGCAATCAAAGAGCGTGTTCTCGCTGCGTTAGAAACCGTGATCGACCCCGAGCTTGGTATTGACATTGTCAATCTAGGGTTGGTCTATGAAGTGGAGTTTGATGGTGAAACGGGTCATACAGTCATCAAAATGACTTTGACGACAATGGGTTGTCCGTTAGCCGACGTCTTGACTGAATCGATCCATGAAGCCTTGTCAGATGTGCCGGAAGTCACCAATCCAGAAGTTAAATTGGTCTGGTACCCTGCTTGGACGACCGATAAAATGAGCCGCTATGCACGGATTGCTTTGGGGATTCGTTAGGGATCAACAAATATGAATCGACGGGTATCCGTTTGAATATGTATGATAAACGAAACTCTTTTACTCACGGCAGAAAGTGGGTAAGAGAGTTTTTTTGTTTTTTGAGTCATCAGAGGTAGTATCAATATCTATATGGATTAGGTTCTGTGAATGAACATAAAGAAGATTGAGCGAAAAATCTTTCGTACCAGTAGATACAAAGGATGAACTTTATTCACGGGTCAACTATAGTTGTGTCTAAAAATGGTCTTTTATATCAAAAGACGAATATTCCAGCATTACACTCGTTCAAATTCACCCTATCACCATTGATTTTTCATGACCTTACAGGTAAACTATTTGAAAAGATTGGGGGATCGTATCCATGTTAACAACAAATTTTGGGCCATACACATATCAAAATCCTTTTATGAATGCTTCAGGTGTTCATTGTATGACAATAGAAGAAATGGAAGAACTGGCGCATTCTAAAGCAGGGTCATTTGTGACTAAGAGCGCGACAATCTCAGCCAGAGAAGGAAATCCTGAACCACGCTATATGGATCTTGATTTAGGCAGTATCAATTCGATGGGCTTACCTAATCGTGGTGTAGATTATTATTTGGACTATGCTATCAAAAAGCAGGTCGAACTACCACAAGGTTCGCCACTCTTTTTTTCGGTAGCAGCGATGAGTGTTGAGGAAAATATAACCTTATTGAAGAAAATTCAAAACAGTGCCTTTGAAGGCATCACTGAATTGAATCTTTCTTGTCCGAACGTGCCCGGCAAACCGCAAGTCGCGTATGATTTTGAATTGACGGCGTCTATTTTGACGGATGTTTTTTCATTTTTTACTAAACCGCTGGGTGTGAAGCTACCGCCTTATTTTGACTTGGCACACTTTGATCAAATGGCCGAGATATTGAATCGCTTTCCTCTTGCTTATGTCAATTCTGTTAATAGTGTGGGGAATGCACTGTTTATTGATCCGGACTCAGATACAGTGGTGATTAAACCCAAAGACGGTTTCGGTGGATTGGGGGGTGCGTATATCAAGCCAACTGCCCTAGCTAATGTCCGAGCTTTTTATACACGATTGAAACCAGAAATCAAAATTATAGGTACTGGTGGTATTCGTACTGGTCAAGACGCATACGAACATTTGTTGTGTGGCGCAAGCATGCTGCAGATCGGTACTGAATTGCATAAAGAAGGACCAGCGATTTTTGATCGCTTGATCAATGAGTTGTCGGCTATTATGGCAGATAAAGGCTATCAAAGCATTTCTGAGTTCCAAGGAAAGTTAAAATCGATCACGGACTAACTGAAAAAAAGAGAGAAGGAAAGATGGCATTGTTCGAATTGCGTCAAGCAACGGTAGCGGATTTGCCTTCATTGATGCGCTTGATCAATGAAGGGATTGCTGCATTGGGTGCACAAGGATCACCACAATGGCAAGATGGATATGGACCATCTGAAGAAAAAATCAGAGATGATATTCTAAAGCAGGAAAGTTATGTATTGGTATCGCATGGAGAAATTGCTGCAAGTGCAGCGTTGGTTTCAGGTATTGATCCAGTCTATACGGCCATTCAAGCAGGACAGTGGGTAGGCGACGGCCCGTACTTGTCTATTCATCGTGTTGTCGTCAATCCGCAATTCAAAGGGCAGCGATTAAGTGCGAAACTATTGCAGGCATTAGAAGCAGTTGCAAAAAATAAAGGTGTTTTTGATCTGAGGATCGATACGTACCAAGCAAACACAGCGATGCAAAGAAATATCACTGCTGCTGGTTATTCGTTTTGCGGACATATCGAATTTCCGATCCCGAATGGGGAACGACTTGCTTACCAAAAATTGATCTGATTTATCGAGTAGGTAATAAAATTATCATAAAACACTATTTTTAGTTGTCAGATTCTTGAGGACTTGCTAAGATAAGCACGTAAAGGACGGTGCCAAATGAAAAAAAGAATCAAAAAGAAAAAAGCCTACAAAAAATATATCCAAGATATTTTTACCGGATATGAAGAAATGTTAGAAAATCCAGCACTTAGTGAGAAAAAATTTGCCTACTTAAAAGAAGAAACCATTTTAAAACGTGATGAAAACAATCAAATACGTTTTAGAACAATCGATGTTGACTAAGCTACCTTCACGGGTAGTTTTTTTGTATTAGTAACAGTGAAAATAATTTCTGAAAAAAAGCTTGCTCTTTCATCTGAGGAATGGTAAAGTTATCAACGTTGGCAAAACGCCGACGGGTCAAAAAATACTTTTCAAAAACTTTTGAAAAAGTGCTTGACCAAATGCAAAACAGATGATATTATAACTGAGTCGCAAAAATAAAACGATTAACGGTTGTTGATATGACAACAAATTAATTGAAAAAAGTTGTTGACAAATAACAAGTCATTTGTTATCATAATGAAGTTGCTAAGGCAGCCGCAACGTTGTTGAAAAAACAACGAGCGAAAAAAACTTTTATAAAAAGTGTTGACAATCGCTTGTCACTCTGATATGATATAAAAGTTGCTAACGCAACAACGTAGACCTTTGAAAACTGAACAAAGCAAGCAAACGAACCAATGTGTAGGACGCTTCATTATATGAAGCAAATACATGCAAGCAATAGCTAGCAAAAGTTAATTTTTATGAGCTTAACGATCCTTTGGATCGTTCAAACAAATCATTATGAGAGTTTGATCCTGGCTCAGGACGAACGCTGGCGGCGTGCCTAATACATGCAAGTCGAACGCTTTTTCTTTCACCGGAGCTTGCTCCACCGAAAGAAAAAGAGTGGCGAACGGGTGAGTAACACGTGGGTAACCTGCCCATCAGAAGGGGATAACACTTGGAAACAGGTGCTAATACCGTATAACACTATTTTCCGCATGGGAGAAAGTTGAAAGGCGCTTTTGCGTCACTGATGGATGGACCCGCGGTGCATTAGCTAGTTGGTGAGGTAACGGCTCACCAAGGCAACGATGCATAGCCGACCTGAGAGGGTGATCGGCCACACTGGGACTGAGACACGGCCCAGACTCCTACGGGAGGCAGCAGTAGGGAATCTTCGGCAATGGACGAAAGTCTGACCGAGCAACGCCGCGTGAGTGAAGAAGGTTTTCGGATCGTAAAACTCTGTTGTTAGAGAAGAACAAGGATGAGAGTAGAACGTTCATCCCTTGACGGTATCTAACCAGAAAGCCACGGCTAACTACGTGCCAGCAGCCGCGGTAATACGTAGGTGGCAAGCGTTGTCCGGATTTATTGGGCGTAAAGCGAGCGCAGGCGGTTTCTTAAGTCTGATGTGAAAGCCCCCGGCTCAACCGGGGAGGGTCATTGGAAACTGGGAGACTTGAGTGCAGAAGAGGAGAGTGGAATTCCATGTGTAGCGGTGAAATGCGTAGATATATGGAGGAACACCAGTGGCGAAGGCGGCTCTCTGGTCTGTAACTGACGCTGAGGCTCGAAAGCGTGGGGAGCGAACAGGATTAGATACCCTGGTAGTCCACGCCGTAAACGATGAGTGCTAAGTGTTGGAGGGTTTCCGCCCTTCAGTGCTGCAGCAAACGCATTAAGCACTCCGCCTGGGGAGTACGACCGCAAGGTTGAAACTCAAAGGAATTGACGGGGGCCCGCACAAGCGGTGGAGCATGTGGTTTAATTCGAAGCAACGCGAAGAACCTTACCAGGTCTTGACATCCTTTGACCACTCTAGAGATAGAGCTTCCCCTTCGGGGGCAAAGTGACAGGTGGTGCATGGTTGTCGTCAGCTCGTGTCGTGAGATGTTGGGTTAAGTCCCGCAACGAGCGCAACCCTTATTGTTAGTTGCCATCATTTAGTTGGGCACTCTAGCGAGACTGCCGGTGACAAACCGGAGGAAGGTGGGGATGACGTCAAATCATCATGCCCCTTATGACCTGGGCTACACACGTGCTACAATGGGAAGTACAACGAGTTGCGAAGTCGCGAGGCTAAGCTAATCTCTTAAAGCTTCTCTCAGTTCGGATTGTAGGCTGCAACTCGCCTACATGAAGCCGGAATCGCTAGTAATCGCGGATCAGCACGCCGCGGTGAATACGTTCCCGGGCCTTGTACACACCGCCCGTCACACCACGAGAGTTTGTAACACCCGAAGTCGGTGAGGTAACCTTTTTGGAGCCAGCCGCCTAAGGTGGGATAGATGATTGGGGTGAAGTCGTAACAAGGTAGCCGTATCGGAAGGTGCGGCTGGATCACCTCCTTTCTAAGGAATATTTCGGAAGACTACACATCGTTTGCCTTTGTTCAGTTTTGAGAGGTCTACTCTCAAAATTAGTATTGTTCATTGAAAACTGGATATTGAAGAAATCAAAACAAGTAACACACACCGAGTTGAACAAAAAAAGAGTTTTTTAATAAGTTCAACGCTTATTTTAGTCAAGTAACCTTCTATCGCTAGAAGAAGTGCTTGAAAAACCGACCGTAAGGTCAAAGGTTAAGTGAATAAGGGCGCACGGTGGATGCCTTGGCACTAGGAGCCGATGAAGGACGGGACTAACACCGATATGCTTTGGGGAGCTGTAAGTAAGCTATGATCCAGAGATTTCCGAATGGGGAAACCCAGCATCTTTTATAGGATGTTACGTCTGTGTGAATACATAGCACAGTCGAGGTAGACGCAGAGAACTGAAACATCTAAGTACCTGCAGGAAGAGAAAGAAAATTCGATTCCCTGAGTAGCGGCGAGCGAAACGGGAAAAGCCCAAACCAACAAGCTTGCTTGTTGGGGTTGTAGGACTCCGATATGGTAGTCTATTCAGATAGTCGAAATACTTGGAAAAGTATGTCAAAGAGGGTAAAAACCCCGTAGACGAAATTTGGATAACACCTAGGAGGATCCTGAGTACGGCGGAACACGAGGAATTCCGTCGGAATCCGGGAGGACCATCTCCCAAGGCTAAATACTCCCTAGTGACCGATAGTGAACCAGTACCGTGAGGGAAAGGTGAAAAGCACCCCGGAAGGGGAGTGAAATAGATCCTGAAACCGTGTGCCTACAACAAGTTAGAGCCCGTTAATGGGTGATAGCGTGCCTTTTGTAGAATGAACCGGCGAGTTACGATAGCATGCGAGGTTAAGTTGAAGAGACGGAGCCGCAGCGAAAGCGAGTCTGAATAGGGCGAATGAGTATGTTGTTGTAGACCCGAAACCATGTGATCTACCCATGTCCAGGTTGAAGGTGCGGTAAAACGCACTGGAGGACCGAACCCACGTACGTTGAAAAGTGCGGGGATGAGGTGTGGGTAGCGGAGAAATTCCAAACGAACTTGGAGATAGCTGGTTCTCTCCGAAATAGCTTTAGGGCTAGCCTCGGAATTGAGAA